>RFSP01000231.1 GCA_009923895.1 Betaproteobacteria bacterium
AAAGGTGAACAGCAGGTAGGCCCCCGAGCGCGCAGCCCCCACCACCTCGGCGGTGGCAATCTCAAAATTCAACGCATACATGCCACCCGCAACGCCGGCTGGCTCGATCGCGACCACCTGTATCTCGGGCTCGCGTTCTTGATCATGGTGGTGGTGGCTCCGGGTGGACTCGCGGCCGTCCTCTTGGCCCAGCTTCGTCTGATTCAGTCACATCGCATGGGGCCGCTTTGGGCCGGGACCCTGGCCCTGGGCGGGACAGGAGGCGCTGGCATGCTCGGTGGAGCTGCCCTCATCGAAATGGTCTATCACCTTCAGCTCAATGAGACCCTGGGTCCTGAGCTGCAATTCTTGGGACTGACCCTCAGTGTCAGTCGGCCCGAAGATTGGGTGGGTGCTGCCGGCCTGGCCGCATTGGGATCAGGATTGTTTATGTTGGCGCGCCGCCAATTTGCGTCCGACTGGCAGCAGGCCGTGGCCGATACAACGTCGCAGGTGTCCAAGGGGCCTCGACCATGACGTTGCCCGTGCTCGAGCTCCAAGGCGTGCGCAAATCCTTTGGCAAGACCGAGATCATTCGAGGGGCCGATCTGGTGATCCACCCCGGAGAACGGGTGGCCCTGATCGGCCCCAATGGCGCCGGCAAAAGCACTTTGTTCAATCTCATCAGCGGCAAGCATGCGCCCAGCCAAGGCACCATCCGATTGCGAGGACAAGACATCACCGGCATGCGGCCTTATGAGATTTATCGATTGGGGCTGGCTCGCAGTTTTCAGGTGAGCAATCTGTTTGGGCGCCTTTCGGTGTTTGAAAATGTCCGGTGTGCGGTGTTGTGGAGCCTCGGGTATCGCTACACGCTTTGGCGCTTTTTGTCAGGACTGCACCGCGTCAATGCCCGCGTGGAAGAGGTCTTGCAACAAGTGCGTTTGGACCGCCGCCGCGACGTGCTCGCCATGAATCTCACCTATGCAGAGCAAAGGGCACTGGAGATTGGAATGACCCTGGCGGGGGGCGCCGATGTGATTCTTCTGGATGAACCCACGGCCGGCATGAGTCGCAGCGAGACCGCACAATTCATGAACCTCATTCGTGATGTCACCCAAGGAAAGACGCTGTTGACCGTGGAGCATGACATGGGGGTGGTCTTTGGCTTGGCCGACAAGATTGCGGTCTTGGTCTATGGCGAGGTCATTGCCTTCGATCGGCCCGAGGCCGTCCGCGCCAATTTGCGGGTGCAAGAGGCCTATCTGGGGTCATTGGCAGGCGCAGGACCGCAGGGAGTGTGACAAGTGCTTGTCGTTGAAGACCTCCATGCTTTTTATGGCAAAAGCCATGTGTTGCAGGGTGTCCACCTGCAGGTGAGCCAAGGAGAAATCGTGGCCTTGCTGGGTCGCAATGGTTCGGGTCGGTCGACTTTGGTCAAAAGCATCATAGGCATGGTCCAGGCCCACGGGTCAGTACGCTGGCAAGGTCGGGAAATTCTCGGACTCAAGACCTACCAAATCGCCCAAGCGGGTCTGGGCTATGTCCCAGAGAATCGCGACATCTTCCCCTCTTTGACGGTGCACCAGAATTTGATGATGGGGGAAAAGCCTGGCCGCAGTGCTCCTGCAGCGCCGCAGGCTTTGAAATGGACGCATGAAGACATGTATCAATTGTTTCCCCCGCTCAAGGCGCGTCAGGACACCGAAGCGGGCGTGCTGTCCGGCGGTGAGCAACAGATGTTGACTCTGTGTCGCACGCTGATGGGACAACCGTCTTTGATCATGATCGATGAGCCCACAGAGGGATTGGCTCCGCGCATCGTGGCGCAAGTCGCTGAATTTCTTCAGGCCTTGCGCCGTCGGGGCATTTCGGTGCTTCTCGTGGAACAAAAACTCACCATCGCATTGGAGGTGGCCAGCCGTTGTGTGGTGATGGGGCACGGGCAGTGCGTCTTTGAGGGCACGCCCGAAGAATTGAGAGCCCGCCCAGACGTTCGTCGGGAATGGCTGGAGGTCTAGGGAAGGCCCCCTAGAATGTGGATCGATCTGATATTTTCTCCAGGAGATTGGACATGAGCGCGAACTATGAGGTGCGAGGCCCCGTGGCCGTCATCACCCTGAACAACCCGCCGGTCAACGGTCTGGGCTTTGACACGCGCGTGCAGGTGGCCGCAGGCCTGGGCCGTGCCATGGGAGACCCCCAGATCAAGGCCATCGTGATCACTGGGGCAGGCAAGGCGTTCTCCGGGGGCGCAGACATCCGCGAATTCAACACCCCCAAGGCCATCGCAGAGCCCAACCTCTTGTCCTTGATACAGCAGCTTGACGACGCGACCAAGCCTGTCATCGCAGCCATCCACAGCGTGGCCATGGGGGGAGGCCTGGAGTTGTCACTGGGCTGCCACTACCGCGTGGCCGCTCCCGGTGCACAAATCGCGCTGCCCGAGGTCAAATTGGGGCTGATCCCTGGTGCTGGCGGCACCCAGCGTCTGCCGCGGGTTTTGGGGGTGGAGACCGCCTTGAACATGATCGTCAAGGGCGACCCGGTGCCCAGCGAGAAATTGGCGGCCCTTCCGGGCCAGAAGCTCTTTGATCGCATCATCGAGGGCGATTTGCTCGACGGCGCCGTCAAGTTCGCGCAAGAAGTGGCCGACATTCGTCCGCTCAAGCGCGTGCGAGACCTGCCCTGCACGCACCCCAATGCCCAAGCCTTTATTCAGTTTGCACGCAACATGGTCAAGGGCATGTCCAAGCCCCTGATCGCTCCCAACCGCTGTGTGGACGCGGTGGAGGCCGCGATGACGCGCAAGTTTGAGGAGGGCATGGTCTTTGAGCGGGAGATTTTTCTCTCCCTCATGATGACGCCTCAGTGCAAGGCGCTCAGGCATGCTTTCTTTGGCGAGCGCGCAGCCAGCAAGATTGCCGACGTGCCCGACGACACGCCCGTGCGACCGATCCAGGCGGTGGCCGTGATCGGCGCCGGCACCATGGGCGGGGGGATCGCCATGAACTTTTTGAATGCGGGCATCCCGGTCAAGATGCTGGAAGTTCAGCAGCCTGCCTTGGATCGCGGCCTGGCCGTCATCCGCAAGAACTACGAGGCCCAGGTCAAAAAAGGCAAGCTCAAGCAAGAGAAGTACGAAGAGCGCATGGCGTTGCTGACCACCACCTTGAGTTATGCCGACATTGCGCAGGCAGACCTGGTGATCGAGGCCGTGTTCGAAGACATGGACGTCAAAGAAAAGGTCTTCAAGCAACTCGATGCCGTCATGAAGCCCGGCAGTATCTTGGCCACCAACACATCGACGCTGGACGTCAACCGCATTGCGGCGTTCACCCAACGCCCGCAAGATGTGGTGGGCACGCACTTCTTCAGCCCTGCCAACGTCATGAAACTGCTTGAGGTGGTG
>RFSP01000232.1 GCA_009923895.1 Betaproteobacteria bacterium
TGCAGTTCGCCCGAGTCTTTGTGCAGGAAGAAGGGCAGCGGTACGCCCCAGCTGCGTTGCCGGCTGATGCACCAGTCGGGGCGGTTGGCGATCATGTCGCGCAGCCGTGCACGCCCGTTCTCGGGGTAAAAGCCCGTGTGGTCGATGGCGTTGAGTGCCATCTGGCGCAGCGTGTGGGGCGCTTTGTCTTTGGTGAACACGCCTTCGCCTTCGTCCATGCGCACAAACCATTGGGCCGCGGCGCGGTAGATCACGGGCGACTTGTGGCGCCAGCAATGCGGGTAGCTGTGCGTGATGGTCTCGGTGGCCAACAGGCGTCCGGCATCGCGCAGGGTGTCGATGATGACCGGCGCTGCCTTCCAGATGTTTTGCCCCCCAAAGAGCGGCAACTCAGCGGCGTAACTGCCGTGGCCTTGCACGGGGTTGAGAATGTCCTCCACCTTCATGCCATGCGCACGGCAAGAGTTGAAGTCATCCACGCCATAAGCAGGGGAGGAATGCACCAGGCCTGTGCCGTCGTCAGCGGTGGCGTAGTCGGCCAAATACACCGGGCTCACGCGGTCGTAGCCCGCATGCACGTGGGCCAAGGGATGCTTGAACTCAATGCCGCCCAGTTTTTCGCCCAGCGTGGTGGCCACGACGCGGCCTTGCAGGCCGTAGCGGGCCAAGCACTTTTCAACCAACGACGCGGCCAGCACGAGCAAGCCGCGCGGCGTGTCGACCAGCGCGTATTCGAGCGCCGGATTGAGGTTGAGCGCCTGATTGGCCGGCAGTGTCCAAGCAGTGGTGGTCCAGATGACTGCGAAGGCCTCTTGGCTCAGGGCAGGCACGCCGAAAGCCGCAGCGAGCTTGTCGGGTTGTGTACAGGCAAAGGCCACGTCCAGGGTTTGGCTCTTTTTGTCGGCGTACTCGATTTCAAACTCGGCCAATGAGCTCCCGCAATCAAAGCACCAGTACACCGGCTTGAGGCCGCGGTAGACGAAGCCTCGCTCCATGACCCTTTTGAGGGCGCGAATCTCGCCCGCCTCGTTGGCGAAGTCCATGGTGGCGTAACGGCGATCCCAGTCGCCCAGCACACCCAGCCGCTTGAAATCGGACATCTGTTGGGCGATCTGCTCGGTCGCCCAGGCCCGGCTCTTGGCTTGCATGTCGTCGCGCGACAAGCCTCGGCCAAACTTCTTTTCAATCGCGTTTTCAATGGGCAACCCATGGCAATCCCAGCCGGGCACATATTGCGCGTCAAAGCCCGCCAATTGCCGCGCCTTGACGATCATGTCTTTCAGGATCTTGTTGACCGCATGGCCAATGTGAATGGCGTTGTTGGCGTAAGGGGGGCCGTCATGCAGGATGAACTTGGGTGCGTTGCAACGCGCGGCACGCAGCTTTTTGTAAATGCCTTGATCTTCCCAGTCCTTGACCCATCCCGGCTCGCGCTTGGGCAGATCGCCGCGCATGGGGAAGGGAGTGTCCGGAAGATTGAGGGTGGTGCGGTAATCGGTGGTCATGGGTGCGGAATGCCCTGCATGCAGGGTTCAAAATGGGGCAGACGCACCACGGCGCGAGGCTGCGGAGTGGACAATGCCGTCAATGTGGATTTTAGCGGGGGAGAGGCCTCAATGGCACACAGGGCAGGTGGGATCCATGGCGTACGAGGTCCGAGGGGCGCAATGGCCGGGGTGGCCCTGGCCGTGACGTGGGCCTCGATGGGGGTGGCGGCCCAGTCGGTGTCCACCGTGGAAACCGAAGATTGGACCACGAACCCAGTGCATCGCACCGACGTGGAGGGCGCCATCGGCTTGGTCTTGAAGTATTCGCCGGCCTTCCCCGGGTCTTCGGATGTGTCTTGGAAAGCCTCACCGGCGGGGTTCTTGCGCTGGGGCCGCTACACGGTGACGGGTGCGGGTGGTTTTACGACGCAGCGCAATCGCGAAGTGGAGCGGGGCTTGGGTGCCGAGGTGGCCCGCCGAGGCGCTTTGCTGCTCAACCTCAATGTGCGTGTCGACGGTGGTCGCAGCCAGTCTGACAGCCCCGATCTGGCCGGGATGGGCGACATTCCCATCACCTTGCGTGGGCGCTTGTCGGCCCGCTGGGAGCCCGTGCCGCAATGGGTGGTGACCAGTGGCGTGGCCGTGGATCTGCTGCGCAAGGTGGGTGGCGTGAATTTGGATGCGGGCGTGCAGCGCGAATGGCTGTTGGCACCCGGGCAGCGGCTTGTTTTGGGAGCGGGCTTTAGCGCAGCCGACCGCACCTATATGCAGACTTGGCACGGAGTCACGGCCGAGCAGGCCCTGCACGCCAGCTATGCACCCTACCGCGCGTCGGCGGGCTTGCGGGGGCTGTTTGCTTCAGCCACCTACCGTTATGAGGTGGACCACACCTGGGCCGCCTTTGCAGGGGTTAGCCACTCGCGATTGGTAGGGTCGGCCGCGGAGAGCCCGTTGACCCGCCGTCCCGAAGAGACCAGTTGGCAGGCGGGAGTGGCGCGGCGGTTTTAGGGCCTCATGCGGGTTGTGGCGCGCGCCTTGCCGTCATGGCCGAGGATGCGTTTTTGAATTACCATGCCCACCATGTCTTCTTCCCCCATCGCCACTTCCTCCTCAGGCGTCGATTCTGCGATGCGCTCTATGAGCGCCGCCGCGCACGACCTGGCAAAGGCCTCCGCCCGTGACGGCAAGTCGGCCCGCGTGGACCAGGCGGAGTCCAAAGGTGGGGACGCGAAATCCAAAGCCAAGCCCGAAGACCGTCCGCCGGCTCACGTCGACGAGAAATTGGTGGAGCTCATGCGTGCCAAGCACGCGGCCAAGGCCAATCTCAAGGCGATCAAGATGGAAGAGCGCATGGTGGGGAAGTTGGTCGACAAGCACGCCTGAGGGCGGATGGTCCTTCTTCCCTTGAGCGTTTTGGGTGTACACTGCGTTGCATGTGCCGAGCGTCTGCTCTCTGACCGGCACTTGTTGCATGACAGGGTTCGTGGCTAAAAAAGCCGATTCGCGATCCCAACCTCTCTGACCGGCCCTCCCGGTCCCCGCGGCCGTCAGCTTCCCTGAGCGGCGAGCCCTTTACCCCTCCCTGTGTTTCTCACATTCCTGTGACCCGCCGTTTGCGGCCGGTCCATCGCTCTTCTTGGGTCCCTCCGCGGGGCCCCTGTCCCCACTTCCGCCTGAAAGGACCCCCATTGGCCAAGGAAGAACTGATCCAGATGCAAGGCAAGGTCGAAGAGGTCTTGCCCGATTCCCGATTCCGAGTGGTTTTGGAAAACGGCCATCAAATGGTGGCCTACACCGCCGGAAAAATGCGCAAGCACCACATTCGCATTCTGGCGGGTGATAACGTGTCTTTGGAGTTGTCGCCTTACGACTTGACAAAGGGCCGCATCACTTTTCGCCATCT
>RFSP01000233.1 GCA_009923895.1 Betaproteobacteria bacterium
CGCGCGACAAATCAATGGTGACGCCTGCGGGCTTTTCAGGCGCGGTATGGCTGTGGGCCAAGACTGCATTGCCCATGTTGATGGCGGCCCGCAGGGTCCCAGTGGGCGCAAAAAAGCCGCGCAAGTCATTCATACAAATTCGCCTATTTCCCAATGCAAAACGACGAGAAAATCTCGCCCAACAGGTCGTCCGCGGTGAAGGCACCGGTGATTTCACACAGCGCCTCATGGGCGAGTCGCAACCCTTCGGCCAACAGGTCCAGCGCAAACGGCGCTTGTTGCAAGTGTCCTTGCGCTTGGGTCAGGTGCTGCTCGGCCCGTTGCAGTGCTTGCACATGGCGGGCCCGGGCGATGAACACACCGTCCGGTGCGCTTTGCCATCCCGCTTGCTGCAGCAACGCGCGGCGCAGGGCGTCCAGCCCTTGGCCCGTCTTGGCTGACACCGCCACGGCATCCGGTCGGGCTTTCAACAGCGCACCCGCATCCACCTTGTTCCACACGTTGAGCAATGGAACGGCAGCCGGCTTGCGCTTTGCAATCTCAGCGGTGATGTCGCGCTCCACCGCATCGTAGGCGGCATCGGCGCCGTGCTGCGTGAGGTCATGCAAGAAAAGCACCACGTCGGCCGTCTCGATCGCCCCCCAACTGCGACCGATGCCGATGCGCTCCACCTCGTCGTGGGTGTGAGCATCAGGGCGCAGCCCCGCCGTATCGGTGATGTGCAGCGGCACGCCTTCGATCTGAATGGACTCACTCACACGGTCGCGCGTGGTGCCAGGAATGGGGGTCACAATGGCCAGTTCAGCCCCGGCCAGCGCATTGAGCAGCGAGCTCTTGCCCACATTGGGTTGACCGGCAATCACCACCCGCAGCCCTTCGCGCAGCAACGCGCCTTGCCGCGCTTGTTGGGTGAGTGCGATCAATCCATCCTGCAAGGCCTTGAGCTGGCCCGCTGCATCGGCTTGCTCAAGAAAGTCGATCTCTTCTTCGGGAAAATCCAGCGTGGCCTCCACCAGCGTTCGCAAGGTCACGAGGCCTTGTGCCAAGGTGTCCACCTGTTTCGAAAACGCCCCGGCCAAGGCCCGGCCCGCTGAGCGGGCTGCGGCCTCGGTGCTGGCGTCAATCAAGTCGGCCACCGCCTCGGCCTGCGCCAGGTCGAGCTTGTCGTTCAAAAACGCCCGCTCGGTGAACTCGCCCGGCCGCGCCAATCGCGCCCCAGGCAAAGCGGCCAAACAACGCGCCAACAACAGTTGCAGCACCACCGGCCCGCCATGGGCCTGCAGCTCCAACACGTCTTCGCCCGTGTAGGAGTGCGGCGCCGGGAAATGCAGGGCCAGACCGCGATCGATGGCTCGACCGTCGTGATCCAAAAAATCGAGATGGGTCGCATGACGCGGAGCGAGAGCCGTGCCACACAACGCCACAATCAGTGACGACAAATCGCGGCCCGAGGCCCGCACGATGCCCACGGCGCCGCGTCCTGGCGCCGTGGCGACTGCCACAATGGGCGCGTCGCGATCAGACAAAGCCTGCATCGACATGGCGCACATTGTCTCCGGCTTTGGGTCGTCGCAGGGTTGGCGCGGGATGGAGTGGCCCACCCCCGCACGAAACGGGCATGGGCCGAACTCCTGAGCCGTCGAGAGCCCTCTCTACGCCGGGTCGCCCGCATCCACACATCATGGCCAACGGGCTGCCTTCACGCCATCCCGCACCTGGGGGATGGCGCGAAGCACACTCACATGTTCAGCACACCCAGACGCTTGTTGATGAACCACTGTTGCGCAATGGACAGCAGGTTGTTCACGAGCCAGTACAGCACCAAGCCCGAGGGGAAGAAGAAGAACATGAAGGAGAACGCCAGCGGCATGATCCACATCATCTTGGCCTGCACCGGGTCCGGCGGCGTGGGGTTGAGCCAGGTTTGGAACAACGATGACAAGGTCATCAACAAAGGCAAGATGAAATACGGGTCTTTGGCCGCCAAGTCGGTGATCCACCCCACCCACGGCGCATTGCGCATCTCCACGCTGGACAACAGCACCCAATAAAGCGCAATGAAAAAGGGCATCTGGACGACGATGGGCAAGCAGCCCCCCAAGGGGTTGACCTTTTCTTCGCGGTAGATGCGCATCATCTCCTGCTGCATTTTTTGCTGGTCGTCTTTGTACCGCTCACGCAACTCCATCACGCGCGGATTGATGGCCTTCATCTTGGCCATGGACTTGTAGGCGCTGGCGTTGAGCCAATAGAAGGCCGCCTTGAGCAGCACCACCAAGGCCACAATGGCCCAGCCCCAATTGCCCAGCACCGCGTGCAGCTTGCTCAGCAGCCAAAACAGCGGCTTGGCAATGACGGTCAGCCACCCATAGTCCTTCACCAACTCCAAGCCCGGCGCCAGCGCCGAGAGGACATCTTCCTCCTGAGGCCCGGTGTAGAGCTGGGCTTCAAATGCGCCGGTGGTCCCTGGCGCCACTTCGCCCATGGGGGCCACCATGGCAATGGTGTAGTGGTTGTCCGCCACTTTGGCGGTACGGAACTCACGCTGCACCGCCCCGGGCAACAGCCAAGCGGCGGTGAAGTAGTGCTGCACCATGGCCACCCAGCCGTTGTTGGCACTCTTGTCGTGTTCGGCCTTGCCCTTGTCGATGTCCTTGAACTCCACTTTGTGGAACTTGTTGGCGTCGGTGTAAAGGGCGGGACCCGTAAAGGTGGAATAGAACGACGACTCGCCCTCGGGCGCATTGCCGTCTCGCGCCAGCTGCACATACACCTGCGGCGTCACCGCGGCGGCCGACTCGTTGACCAATTCGTGTTTGACGCCCACCAAATAGCTGCCGCGCTTGAAGGTGTAGGTCTTGACCAGACGCCGCCCGTCCACCGGGAGCGACTCCAACTTCAAAACCAATTCTTGCGCGCCTGCGCCCAATTCGCGCGACTCGGTGGTGACCGACATGGGCGTGAGGTGGTTGGGCAAATTCACCCCGGGCACCGCCGTGATCAGCCCCGTTTGGGCCAGATACAAGCGCTTGGCGCTTTGGTCCAGCAGCACCATGGGTCGAGTCGGGTCGTGTTGATCGGCAAACTTCAGCAACTCCACATGCGAGAGGGTGCCGCCCAGCGTGTCCACGACCACTTTCATCACATCGGTCTTGAGGGTGATCTTTTCACTGGCTGCCGTGGGCGCCGCGCTGCCCGTGGGGGTGGCGGGCGCACCCGCACCTGCAACCGCACCCGCCGACGCGGACGGCGCAGGAGGCGTGGCCGTGGCCTGAGGCACCCCCGAGGCGCCACCGGTGGCCCCGGCGGGCGCCGAAGCCGCCGGGCGCGGCCCCGCAAAGAGGCCGGGCTGTCCCGTGTGTTTGTTCCACGCATCCCAAAGGAAGAAC
>RFSP01000234.1 GCA_009923895.1 Betaproteobacteria bacterium
TTCCAAAGGCGCGCCCGAAGTGGCCGCCAAGAGCAAGTGGGCATCGGACACCCCTTGAGATTGGAGCCATTGGGCGGCCTCGTCAATCGGTGGCGTGGGCAGGTCCCAGCGCTGACAACGGCTCACGATGGTCGGCAATAAGCGAGTGGGATCCGCGGCGGTCAACACGATGCGGGCCAAGGCGGGCGGCTCTTCCAAGGTTTTGAGCAAAGCACTGGCCGCCACGGCATTCATGGCATCGGCGGGATGCATCACCAACACCTTGGCCACGCCGCGACCCGGGGTGGTCACCATCCAATCCAAGGCCTCACGCACATCGTCCATGCGAATTTGCCGGCTGGGTTTGCGCTTGTCGTCATACCGATGGGGCCACCCCAAGGCCAGAGCCATCTCCTCTGGCAGTCGCACATGAAGATCGGGATGGGTCTTGGCGGTGACCAGGCGACAGGACTCGCAGCGGCCGCAGGGCCTGCCCTCGGCGGCCCCCGCCGCGATCTTGGATTCGCAAAGCCATGCTTGTGCCAAGGTCAAAGAAAACTCCAACGTGCCCACGCCCGGGGCCCCGCGCACCAACAAGGCTTGCGCGCGAGAAGCCTTCAAGACCGCTTCCAGGGGCGCTTTCAACCAAGGCCAAGGCCCTTGGGGGGAGCCGGAGGTCATGCCAACCTTTCTTCCAGTGCCGAAGAAAGGCGAGCCCACACCTCGTCGCGCGTGCCCAAGGCATCGATCACCACGAATCGCTGTGCATGCTGCTGACTGCGCCGCAAGTACCCCTGCCTCACCCGTGCAAAAAACGCGGTGTCTTGGGCCTCAAAACGGTCTGGGGCACGGGCAGCGGCCCGCCTCTGCGCCGCCACCTCGGCCGGCAGATCGAACCAAAAGGTGACATCGGGCTGAACCCCCTCTTGCACCCAGCCCTCCAGGGTTTCCAGCAAGGGCCCATCAAATCCTCGGCCGGCACCCTGATATGCGAATGTGGCGTCGGTAAATCGATCACACAAGACGTCACACCCCTGGGCCAAAGCGGGCAGGATGCGCTGTTGCAAGTGGTCTCTGCGCGCGGCAAAGACCAGCAAAGCCTCGGTCAGGGGATCCATCGATTGATGAAGCACCAGCTCTCTGAGGGTTTCGGCCAGTGGCGTCCCTCCGGGCTCCCGGGTGACCACCACCTGGCGACCGTTTTGGGTCAGCCATTGCGACACGGCGTCGATGTGCGAGGACTTGCCTGCGCCGTCGATGCCTTCAAACGTGATCAATCGCCCCCTCATGGTCCTTTGGTGCTCTTGCGCTGATATTGGTTGACTGCGCGATTATGGTCTGCCAAAGAGGCGCTGAAGGCACTGCTGCCATCGCCTCGCGCCACAAAATACAAAGCCGACGTGGCCGCTGGGTTGACCGCCGCGCGCAGCGACGCCCACCCAGGCATGGCGATGGGCGTGGGCGGCAGTCCACGACGGGTGTAGGTGTTGAATGGAGTGTCGGCCAACAAGTCGCGTTTTCTGAGATTGCCGTCGAAACTCTCACCCAATCCGTAAATCACCGTTGGATCGGTCTGCAAGGGCATCAACACCGCCAGGTCGCTGACCCCGCGACTGAAACGGTAGGTGTCTGGAAAAAACTGCCCTTCTGCCGGCGTGCCCGCCAGACCCAAGGCCGTCATGATCTGGGCGTCACTCCAGCCCGCCGTGGCCGGGCGAAGCGAGGGTGATCGGGCCAATTCGGCTCGAACTTGTCGAAAGGTCCATCCTTCGATGATGCGCACCGACTCCAGCGATTCGTCGCCCTGAACCATTTTGTCCAACAACGCCCGCGCCGAGGTGTGCATGTCCACTGCGTAGGTGCCTGCGCGAATCTTGCGTGCCTGGCCAGAAAGCCGAAACCATTGGTAGAGCAGCCAAGGCGAGGTGTCGACACCCGCGTCCACCCACCGTTGCGCCACCTCGCGCGGCGTGGTGCCAGCCTCCAGGGACAACTCCACACTGGATTTCATCAGGGGCAGCGGCCGGTCCACCCACCACCAGGCGAGCGCGAACGTCGCCAAAGTCATCGCGATGAGGAGAGTGCCCCCAGCGACCACCCAACGACGAAACCCTGATGTCCTGATTGCCATGGCGAGTGATCATAATGAAGAGATGATCGCTTTTAATGACCTCCCCTCTCCCGCCCTCGTGGCATTGCCCGAATGGGGCGTCATGGTCGCCCGTGGCCAAGACGCGCGCAGCTTTTTGCACGGACAACTCACCCAAGACATCCAGCACCTTCAGCCGGGGCAGTGCCGGCTTGCGGGCTATTGCTCGGCCAAAGGCCGACTGATGGCCACCCTGCTGGTGTGGTCGAACCGTCCCGACGAGGTGTTTTTGGCCAGCAGCGCCGACGTGCTGCCAGGCTTGGCCAAGCGGCTGTCTCTTTTTGTGCTCCGTGCGGATTGCAAATTGCAGGTCTTGGATGTGCCCGTGCATGGCAGCTGGAGGTTGAAGGCAGCCTCGGCGGCGCCGGCCGCTGCCCCCTGGAGCGTGCAGACCGATGAGCGAGACGGCTCGGTCTCCATTCGGCTTCCAGAGGTGGGCTCCGTGATCCGGACGCTTCACGTGGGCTCGAAATCTCCCGCAGAAGCGGCCCCAGCGAACCACGCACTGGATCTGTGGCGAGCGCTGGAGGTGTGTTCCGGCATTCCTCGCGTGGTGGCACGCACGCAAGACCAATTTGTGCCACAGATGGTCAATTGGGAGTTGGTGGGAGGAGTGAACTTCCAAAAAGGGTGTTATCCCGGGCAAGAAGTGGTGGCGCGCAGCCAATACCGTGGCACCCTCAAGCGGCGGAGCTTTCTCTTTCGTCTGGAGGATGAGGCCACCGAGGTGTCTGTATCGCCTGGCGACGAGGTCTATGCCAAAGACGACCCCGAGCAACCCGCGGGCATGGTGGTGCTGGCGGCACCGGCGTGGTTGGGCTCCAATCGCAGCTCTGCAGGATGTTGGGCTTTGATCGAGGTGAAATGGGCGGCACTTCAAAGTTCAGATGCAACGCTGCACCTGGGCAGCGCTCTCGGTCCTCGTTTGCTGCGCATGGACCTGCCCTATGACATCCCCCCGCCAGAGCTTCAGGCCTGATCAAAGCATTCGGACCATGGGCTGATGGGCGCGACCCTCGATGTCCTTGGGGTCTCCCTGCGCTACAAAGCCTGCGCTGTCGAAGAACTTCGCACAAGACGTCGGAGCTTCCAAGGTCAGCTGCCTGATTCCTTGTGATCGAGCCCGATCCTCCATGGCGCGCATCAATTGAGCGCCAAAGCCACTGCCTCGCACCCCGCGCAGCACCGCCAGGTGGCTGAGATGGCCCACATCACTTGGGTGGCGAACCAGG
>RFSP01000235.1 GCA_009923895.1 Betaproteobacteria bacterium
TGCCGACAAGGCCGAGGTGGTGGCCCGCCTCAAAGCGAGCTTGGCCGTCGGGGAACATGTGGCCATGGTGGGCGACGGCGTCAACGACGCCCCGGCGCTGGCGGCGGCCGATGTGGGACTGGCCATGGCAGGTGAGCAAGGGGGCACCGACGTGGCCATGGAGACGGCCGGCTTGACTTTGATGCGCGGCGATGTGGCGCTGGTGGCGCAGGCCATGGCCCTGTCGCGGGCCGTTCACACCAAGCTGCGCCAAAACCTGTTTTGGGCCTTTTTTTACAACGTCGTGGGCGTGCCGCTGGCGGCGCTGGGCCACTTGAGCCCCATGGTCGCAGGCGCGGCCATGGCCCTGTCCAGCGTGAGCGTGGTGAGCAATGCCCTGCTACTCAAGCGCTGGAGGGCCGACTAGGGAGATTGCCGCGGCGCTGCGCGCCTCGCAATGACGGAAACCGGGGACAAGGCCCTGCGCGCCTCGCAATGACGGTGCGCTGACGATCTGCGCTGACGGGCGCGAAACCGGGTCAGCGGAAGCGCGATTGCGGGACGGTCTGCAGCTCTCCGGGCAAGGAGGCCAGGTAATTGGCCAACTGCTTGAGCTCTGCTGCCGAGAATTGCTTGACCTGCCCGGCCATGATGGCGTTGCCACGAGCCCCCAGGGCGTTGTGGCCCGTTTGGTAAGACTTGAGCGCCACGAGGAGGTAGTCACCGTGCTGGCCGGCCAGCTTGGGATAGTTGGGGGCCACGGGCTTGTTGAAGTTGGCGCCATGGCAGGAGGCGCAGGCCCCCTTGTTCAACAATTCGGCCACCGGGGCAGGCGCGGCGACCGCCGTGTCGGCAGGAGCTGCCTTTTGGCCCTTGCCCTGTTGCTCATAAAAAGCGGCCAAATCGGCCATGTCTTTTTCGCTCAGCGACGCGGCAATCCCACGCATGGTGGGGTGCTTGCGCTCACCGCTGGCGTAGGCGGTCAAGGCCGCAGTGATGTACCCCGCCCCTTGGCCGGCGATCATGGGCACCTTGTGCACCTGGGGAAAAGTGGCCTGGTAGCCCGGAATGCCATGACAGCCGATGCACATGGCCGCCTTTTGCTGGCCCGCCGCCACATCTTGCGCCTGGGCTGCAGTCACGAAGCCGGCCAACGCCAGCAGCAAAGAAATCGCTTTGATCATGGGTATTTTCTTGGCGTGGAACGAAAAACCCTTGAATTATAGGGGGACCTTATACTGAGTCGCATGAAGTTCCAAGGATCCGACCAATACGTTGCCACGCCCGACCTGATGTTGGCCGTGAATGCCGCTGCCACCCTGCAGCGCCCCCTGCTCATCAAAGGCGAGCCTGGCACCGGTAAAACCATGCTCGCCGAAGAGGTGGCGCAGGCGCTGGGCATGCCCTTGTTGCAGTGGCACATCAAGAGCACCACCAAAGCACAACAGGGGTTGTACGAATACGACGCGGTGAGTCGCTTGCGTGACAGCCAGCTCTCCGATGCTGAGAGCTCGCAGCGGGTGCGCGACATCCGCAACTACATCGTCAAAGGTGTCCTGTGGCAGGCCTTCACGGCCGAGCAACCCGTGGTGCTTTTGATTGACGAGGTCGACAAAGCCGATATCGAGTTTCCCAACGATTTGCTTCGCGAAATCGACCGCATGGAGTTTCATGTGTATGAGACCCGCGAGCTCATTCGGGCCAAGCACCGGCCGCTGGTGTTCATCACTTCCAACAACGAAAAAGAGCTTCCAGACGCTTTTTTACGGCGGTGCTTCTTTCATTACATCAAGTTTCCGGATGCGGACACGATGCAATCCATCGTGAATGTGCACTTCCCCACATTGAAGAAGGATCTCTTGGCCGCCGCGCTCAAAACGTTTTATGACGTGCGCAATCTGCCGGGCTTGAAGAAAAAGCCCTCCACTTCTGAACTGTTGGACTGGCTGAAGCTGCTGGTGGCAGAGGACATCTCGGCCGAGGTGCTGCAGACCAAGGATGAGAAAGTGGCCATCCCGCCGCTGGTGGGTGCTTTGCTGAAAAACGAACAAGATGTGACCCTCTTTGAGAAGCTTGTCTTCATGCAGAGGAACCATCGATGAGTGGCTGGCTGCAGCCAGTCAGCATGACCGGCACCCATGCGCGCCTGGTGCCCCTGGAGCACATTCACGTGCAGGCCCTGAGCGAGGCCGTGCGTGATGGGGAGTTGTGGAAGCTCTGGTACACGGCCATCCCCGCGCCCGAAGGCATGGCCGCCGAGGTAGATCGCCGTCTCGCGCTGCAGGCCGAGGGCTCCATGCTGCCCTTCACCGTCATGGACGGCCAGGGCAAGGTTGTGGGCATGACCACCTACATGAACGTGGACGCCAAAAATCGTCGCGTTGAAATTGGATCGACCTGGTATGCACGCAGCACCCAAAGATCCGCCTTGAACACCGAGTGCAAACGCATGCTCCTGGGGCATGCTTTTGAGGATCTGAATTGCATTGCGGTGGAGTTTCGCACCCACCGGCTCAACGTGCAAAGCCGCCAGGCCATCGAGCGCCTGGGGGCGCAGTTGGACGGCATTTTGCGAGCCCACCAGCTCGGCGCTTCGGGCACGATCCGAGATACCGCGGTCTACAGCATCACCGCCGCCGAATGGCACACCATCAAAGCCCATCTGGACTATCAGCTCTCGAGGAGCCGTTGAGACCATGACCCGCAAAGGCCACGCCTTCACCGTCGAAGACCTCTGGAAAATGGAGCGCTTGGGCGTGCCAAGCATCAGCCCCGATGGCGCCCACGTGGCGGTCTCGGTGACCTCGTATTCGATGGAAGAAAACAAGTCTTCCTCCAGTGTGTGGTTGCTCTCCACCTTGGGCGGTCGGCCCCGTCAATTGACGCAATGCGGTGACAAAGACGGCCAACCTCGGTTCAGCCCGCATGCGGACCAGGTGGCTTTTGTGGCCAAGCGAGATCAGCAGGGACACAAGGACGAAGAACCTCAGCTGTATTTGATCCCGATTGACGGGGGCGAAGCCCGGCGTGCAGCCCATGTGGCCACGGGGGTGGACGCTTTTCGGTGGTGTGCCGATGGACGACACGTGGTGTTCGTTTCTTGGGTGTGGCCCCACCTCAAAGGCACAGCCGCGCAGGCCAAGGCGCTCAAGGCGTTCAAAGGCCGCAAAGACAGTGTCTACGCCACCAGCGAAGCGCAATACCGGCATTGGGACCACCACATTCCCATGGGGCGGGTGGCCCACCTGCACCTCATGGACACCGTCTCGGGCCGCGTTCAAGACCTGTTTGAAGGCCTGCCTTACGAGCTCAACCGCGCCGAGCCCGATGCACAAACCTTTGATATCTCGCCG
>RFSP01000236.1 GCA_009923895.1 Betaproteobacteria bacterium
AATCGAGCTTGGTAGATGGCCATGAGCGGCCCCAAACCCATGGACACCGTAGGGAACTGCCAGAACTCGGGCATCAGCTTGGGATGCGGGTAGCTGGACAGACCTTTGCCCCCCACTTCCTGGCGGAAGTTGAGCATTTGCGCTTCGCTGATGCGCCCCTCAAGAAAGGCTCGCGCGTAAATGCCCGGGGCACTGTGCCCTTGGATGTAGAGCAAATCGCCGCCATGGTTCTCGTTGGCCGCATGCCAGAAGTGGTTGAAGCCCGCGGCAAACATGTGAGCCACAGAAGCAAACGAGCTGATGTGGCCGCCCAGGTCACCGCCGTCGGCGGGATCCAGACGGTTGGCTTTGACCACCAGGGCCATGGCATTCCAGCGCATGTAGGCCCGCAAACGTCCTTCCAATTCCAAATTACCGGGGCTGCGTTCTTCGTGATCTGGCTCGATCGTGTTCACATAGCCGGTATTGGCCGAGAAAGGCAGATCGATGCTGTGCTGGCGTGCCGACTCCAGCAGTTGTTCAATCAGAAAATGGGCTCGCTCGGGCCCTTCGGTCTGAACGACGGCTTCCAAGGACTCCAGCCACTCGCGCGTTTCTTGTGCATCGCTGTCTTGTGGGCCCGGTCCTGAGGTGGATTCGTGTGCGGCGGCCATGGTGTTGTCTCCTGGTTCCAAAGTTGCCTGCTGAACGATTGGCGAGAGTGTGTCACAAAATCAGTAAATTTCAAATAGTGGCTTTAGATTTCTTATTGTGAAATACAAGGACATTGCGCAGAGTCAGGATAATCCCCCGACATGTCCACCCACACCATCCGGTCCACCCCTGCCAAGCGCCCTCTTTGGGGACGCTGGTGGCGCCGCCAGCCGCCCGCACTTCAGGACCGGTTTGCGACGCTGGGTCCGCTGGTATCGGTGCTGCTCTTTTTGGCCGCGATTTTGTTTGCGTTCTGGACCCTGCGATCCGAAGAAATCGAGCGCGAAACGGACTCGGTGCGCCGCGATACGGAAATCACGCGGCAGCAAATCGGCCAACGGTTGAACGAGAACCAACAGCAAGGCGGGTCAGCCGGTGTACCAGCTGCAAGTGCCCATTTTGGATCGCAGCACGTTCACTGGCGTGGTGGTGGTGGAGTACGCCATTGACGACCTCCTTCGCAGTTCGGTGCCGCCCGATGTGTCTCGCCGGCATTTGATGTCCATCGTCACCGATCAGGAAGTGGCTTTGGCGTCCACTGACCAACCCAGCGCCGCTCCCACGTCTCGTCGGGCCTCTCTGGTGCATGACGCGGTACTCACCCCCGCCATGAACGGTCTGGTCCTGCGCGGAGAAGGCTGGCGCACCTCCATTGGCCTGATCGGCAACACGCTGTCGTGGATGGTGGTGGCCCTGTCCATCTTGACCCTTTGGATGCTCTTGGGCGCCTGGCGGCACATGCGTCGCCGCGCCCAGATCCAAAACGCCCTGCTTCAAGAGACGCAGTTCCGAAGGGCCATGGAGAACTCGATGCTCACGGGCATGCGCGCCCTGGATTTGGATGGACGCATCACTTATGTGAATGCCGCCTTTTGCCAGATGAGCGGCTTCAGCGAGTCAGAGCTGATCGGCCGCATGCCGCCCTACCCTTACTGGCCCCCAGACCGGGTCGAGGAAAACCAGCGCTTGCTGCAGCAAGAAATGCAGGGCCGAAACCCGGCAGGAGGCATTGAAGTCCAATTGATGCGCAAGGACGGATCCATCTTTGATGCGCGCATGTACGTGTCTCCGCTGATTGGCCCCAAAGGCCAGCAAACGGGGTGGATGACGTCCATGACCAACATCACCGAAGCCAAACGCATTCGCGATCAGCTCGCGGCCAGTCACGAGCGGTTCACCACCGTTTTGGAAGGTTTGGAAGCGTCGGTGTCCGTCCTGTCGGTCCACCAAAGCGAATTGCTCTTTGCCAATCGCTTTTATCGTTTGTGGTTTGGCAACGACGCCACAGGACACGCACAACTCATCGGCTCGGACCCCGAGGGGCAGTTTGACGAACTGGCGTTGGACGAAGCCGACGACATGGCCGGCCTGTCCACCCACGACCTCACCGAAGTCAAAGGGGACCTGAGAGAAGCCTACGTCGAGTCCCTGGGCAAGTGGTTTGAAGTGCGGTCTAGATACCTGCAGTGGACCGACGGTCGCCTGGCGCAAATGCTCATTGCCACCGACATCACCGCCCGCCGCCGGGCCGAGGAGCAAGCCGCCCACCAGGCAGAAAAGGCCGCCGTCACCAGCCGGCTGATGACCATGGGCGAAATGGCGTCTTCGGTGGCCCACGAGCTCAACCAGCCTCTGACCGCCATCACCAATTACTGCAATGGCATGCTGTCTCGTGTGTCCTCCGATGCCATGGCCAAAGAAGATTTGGTCGCCGCACTGACCAAGACCGCCCGTCAAGCCGAGCGGGCCGGGCAGATCATTCACCGCATCCGCGCTTTCGTCAAAAAGAGCGAGCCGCAGCGGCAACCCGCCCAAGCCAAATCCATTGTGGAAGACGCGGTGGAGTTGGCCGGCATTGAGCTGCGTCGCCGAAATGTGGCCATTCGGACCTACGTGGCCCAGCGACTGCCCACCCTCATGGTCGACCCCATCCTCATCGAACAAGTGGTGCTCAACCTGCTGAAGAATGCGGCCGAGGCGATTGACACGGCCCAAATGCCCGCCTCCAGACGACAGATTGAACTGCGCGTGGTGCCGCGGCAAGCCGAGAAAGAGGGCCCGGTGATTGAATTCAGTGTGGTCGACAGCGGGCCCGGCCTGAAGGACGAGGTCATCGCACGTCTGTACGAGGCCTTCTTTTCCACCAAAGCCGAAGGGCTGGGCATCGGCCTGAGCCTGTGCCGGTCCATCGTGGAATCCCACCGCGGACGCATGCGGGCACAGAACCTCTACAATGGAAACTCCATTGTGGGATGCATGTTTTCGTTCACCCTCCCCGTGGACCCATCCGATCTTCCAACCACCCCCACGCCACCATGAGCCTGATTCCCAAAAAAGGTACTGTTTATGTGGTCGACGACGACGAGGCCGTCCGCGACTCGCTGCAATGGCTGCTCGAGGGCAAGGACTATCGCGTCAAATGCTTTGAGTCGGCCGAATCCTTCCTCTCCAGGTTTGATCCCCGGGAAGTGGCGTGCCTGATTGCAGACATCCGCATGGATGGCATGAGTGGCTTGGAGTTGCAAGACCGCCTCATCGAGCGCAAGAGTCCCCTGCCCGTGGTGTTCATCACCGGTCATGGTGATGTGCCCATGGCCGTGACCACCA
>RFSP01000237.1 GCA_009923895.1 Betaproteobacteria bacterium
GATGGGCAGCGTCACTGATCAGCCTCGCTATGTGCCCAGCATCGTGGCCGACAAAATCTCCGCCTATGCCGTGGCCACCGGGTTGCTGGGTGCGCTGTTCCAACGCAGTCAAACCGGCCAGGGCCAAGCGGTGGAAATCGGCATGTTTGAATGTCTGGTGGACTTCATGATGGTGGAGCATCTCTACGGCGCCACCTTTGATCCGCCCATTGATCGCATGGGTTACTCGCGCATCCTCACGCGAGAGCGACGCCCCTACGCCACCCAAGATGGTTATCTGGCCGTGCTCCCCTATTCCGACCAAAATTGGCGAGACTTTTTCAAGATCGCCGGGCGCGAAGACCTCTTGCAAGACCCTCGATTTGCCACCGTAGGAAATCGGGTGGACAACGCCCAGGCGCTTTACGGAGCGGTGGCGCAGATCGTGGCCACGCGCACGTCGCAGGAATGGATCCAAGTGCTCGAAGCTGCCAACATTCCTGTCACGCCCGTCAACACCAAAGAAGCGCTGTTGGACGACGCGCAGCTGCAGGCCTCCCATTTTTGGCATTTTGTGGACCATCCCACCGAGGGCCGTTTGCGCCTCACGGATGCGCCCGTGCGATTCTCAGGCAGCGAGTTTGAAGTGCGTCAACACGCACCCCTCCTCGGTGAACACAGCGAATCGATCTTGATGGAGGCGGGATACAGCCCCCCCGAAATTGACCAACTGTTTGCGACCGGCGTGACCGCAGGTCCTCGCAAGTCCCTCAACTCTCATTGAATTCACAGGAGACACCCATGTTCAATCCCATGAGCTTGAAAGATCATCACGTCGTCGTGACCGGAGCCGCACAAGGCATTGGAGAAGCCGTGGCCCGTTTGGTGGTGGAATTGGGAGGCCACGTGAGCCTGGTGGATGTCCAGGCCGACAAGCTCCAACAACTGGTCACCGATCTGGGGGCGAGCCGGGCGGACTTCCACGTGGGGTCGGTCAGCGACCCCAAGTTTGTGCAACACATGGTGGACCAAGTGGTGCAAAAGCACGGCCGCATCAACGGTCTGGTCAACAACGCGGGCATCGTGAGAGCGGCCATGATCACCAAGATGTCCGCCGACACCTGGCAGCAGGTGATTGACGTGAACCTGTCTGGCGTTTTCTACTGCCTGCAGGCCGTTGGCAGACACATGATCGATCGCGCGGAATCTGGTGACACCTCACCGGCTTCCATCGTCAACATTTCCTCCGACGCAGGTCGGCGAGGCACCATTGGTCAAATCAATTACGGCGCGGCCAAGTCGGGTGTTTTGGGCATCACCATGAGCGCAGCGCGGGAGTGGTCACCCAAAGGTGTGCGCATCAATTCCGTGTGCTTTGGTGTCGTCGAAACGGAGATGACCGAGACCATCCGTTCCGAGAAGTTTCGCGATCGCGTAATGGCCCAAGTGCCCATGGGCCGCTTCTCCACCCCCGAAGAGGCCTCACAACCCGTGTGCTTCTTGCTGTCTCCGGCATCGAGCTACATCACCGGGCAATACCTGTCGGTCAACGGCGGCTACACCATTGGCATGTAACACGCTCGCCAGCCCATCGCTGCAGTTTGGATTCCATGTTCAAGACCATTTTGTTTGACGTGCAAGAGGGCGTGGCCACCCTCACGCTCAATCGCCCAGACACCCTCAATGCGCTGACCTTTGAGCTCATGCGCGAAGTGGGGCAAGCGTTGGACCAAGTCCAATCGCAACCGTCCATCCGTGCGTTGGTTCTGACCGGCGCAGGACGCGGCTTTTGCTCCGGTCAAGATCTGCGAGACCGTGCCCCGGCCGACGCGGACATCGAGACCTTGCTGATGTCGGCCTACTATCCGCCCTTGGCGGCGCTGCGCACCTGCCGCGTCCCCGTGATTGCTGCGGTCAATGGGGTGGCCGCCGGTGCGGGGTGCTCTTTGGCCATGGCCTGCGATGTGATCTTGGCAGCACGTTCAGCCAAGTTCATACAAATTTTCAGCCGGATTGGGTTGGTGCCGGACTTGGGAGCCACCTATTTGCTGCCTCGAGCCATTGGCCGTGCGCGCGCACTTCGGGCCATGATGACCCACGAGCCCATCCCTGCGCAAACCGCTGCCGACTGGGGGTTGATCAGCGAATGTGTGGATGACCAGGCGCTGCCACAAGCCGCCCACCGCTTGGCTGTGCAACTGGCTCAAGGCCCCACCCAGGCCCTGGTTCAGACCCGCGCCCTTTTGGATGCTGCCTCACAGAACGACTTTGAGGCGCAGTTTCGGCTGGAGCTTCGCGTGCAGCAACAGATCCGTCAAACCCACGACGCCAAAGAAGGGGTGGCCGCCTTCGTTGAAAAGCGGACCGCCAAATTCGAGGGACGATAAAGCCCAGGCCCGATGGGCTGGGGACGTCTTTTCCTGGGGGTCAGGCGGGGCCAGCGCAACGCGCGCTGCCATGGCTCAAGACCACCGCTTGACGTGCGGGCACCACAGCGCGGAAGGCCACCTCTTCTCCCGAACGCCAACATTCAAGACGGATGAGATCACCAGGGAATGTGGGTGCAGAAAAGCGAGCGCGCAGTGACTTCAAACGAGCGGGATCGTTGTCGCAAAAAGCCTTGAGCAGCAAATGACCCGCCACGCCATAGGTGGCCAGACCGTGCAAGATGGGTTGCGCAAAGCCCGCCTGGGTGGCCACATCGGGGTCGCAATGCAAGGGGTTGTAGTCGCCCGACAGTCGATAAATCAGGGCCATTTCCGGGCGGGTCTGAAATTCAAGCACCGCATCGGGCGTGGCGTCGGGTGTGGCCTTGAGAGGGGGTGCAGGCTCATCGCCACCGCCCTGGGCAGAAAAACCGCCGTCTCCTCGGCAAAACACCACCGCCTCACAAGTGGCCAGCAATTGGTCGCTCGATGCGTCACGAATCACTTTTTCCACGTGCACCAGCGCGCCCTTGCCTGGGCCCTTGTCCACCACGCGTGTGACCCGGCTGCGCCCCTTCAACACACCCTGGGCCGGCAGCGGATGATGCAAGAACACCGACTGTTCACCATGCACCAGGCGCACCACGTCTATGCCCACACCCGGTGCATCACGCATCCAAAAGCCCGGATAGGTGAGCACCGCTGCCATGGTGGGCAACACCTCCAAATGCTTTTCGGTGGTGAACTTCAGCTGTCCACGGTCCATGGGGTCCTGGCCCAGCCCCACCCCCAACGCGTACAGCATCACGTCTTTGGGCTGCAAGACCTGCTCGATGTCTTGCGACTCCCAGTGGCGCACCTTGTCATAGTTCAGCATGAAGCCTC
>RFSP01000238.1 GCA_009923895.1 Betaproteobacteria bacterium
TGGCACGGCTGACCGGCCTGACCGTCGAGACCGTGGTCCGAGACCCCGTTGGGATCGCCCGAGAATCCGCGATGCGCTGGGGTGTCGTGGTGGTTCTCAAGGGCTCCCCAAGTGTCGTGGCGTCTCCAAGTGGGACCGTTGCGGTCGGCGCGTACGCAAATGCGGTGCTGGCGACAGCAGGAAGCGGGGACGTGCTGGCTGGCGTCGTTGCCTCATTGGCGGCACAGGGTGCTTCGCCATGGGAGAGCGCAGTTGCCGGGATGACCCTGCATGCGCTCGCTGGAGAGGCATGGCGCGCCCAACATGGAAGCGCGGGTCTCCGTTCATCCGACCTGAGTGCGTGGCTTCCCGTCGCGAGGCGGATGCTAGACCGATGAGTGATGTGATCACGGGCACAACGGGTCGGTTGTCGACGGCGGGCGTTGACAGAACCACCGCCCCTACCACACCACCCCATCGCCCCCTTATTTATATGCTCGTTCCTCACTATCATCAATCCCAGTTGGGATCCCGAGACGTTCCTACCCAAGATATTGCCCCGAATCCCGGTCCGCGCATCGCGAGGCAGTGGGGAGGTGGAGGCGGGCGAGGGTTTGCAATGCCCTGGAGGTGTTTGGAATGCGTGCCGTCGACCTGATCAACAAGAAGCGCACTGGGCTGCGGCACGGAGACGGCGAGATTGCGTCGCTTGTCGCAGGGTATCTGCGGAATGACATCCCGGATTACCAGATGTCTGCGTGGCTGATGGCCGTCTGCTGGCGAGGCCTTGATGCAGTGGAGACTGCGGAACTCACCCGCGCGCTGGTTGAAAGTGGCCAGCAACTCTCTTTCAGTGACTTGACGGTGCCGGTGGTGGACAAGCATTCCACGGGCGGCGTTGGAGACAAGACCACGCTCGTGCTTGTGCCCATGCTTGCCGCTGCGGGATGTGCAGTTGCCAAGATGTCGGGGCGAGGACTCGGGCATACCGGTGGCACGATTGACAAGTTGGAAGCGATTCCCGGGGTCAATACCGAACTGGGTATTTCCGATTTTGCCGCAGCGGTCCGGACGCGAGGCATAGCGGTTTCGGCTCAATCCCCAGATCTTGCGCCCGGGGATGGTCGCCTGTACGCACTGCGCGATGTCACTGGCACGGTCGAATCGATCCCGCTGATCGCGAGTAGCGTGATGAGCAAGAAGATTGCCACGGGGGCCCGGGCGGTCGTCCTTGACGTCAAGGTTGGCAGCGGTGCGTTCATGAAGACCTTGGAAGGCGCCCGCAATCTGTCAAGGGCGATGGTCGATCTTGGGTCAGCGGCCGGGCTGGCGGTCGTTGCGGTAATCACGTCGATGGATCAGCCGCTGGGGATGGCGATAGGAAACATCGTGGAGGTGCAGGAGGCGGTCGCGACTCTCCGTGGTGGCGGGTCGAGCGACTTGCTGGACCTGTGCGTGATCCTGGGTGCGGAGGTGATGGTTGTGTCGGGTGCGGCTTCGACGATCACCGAGGCCCGAACCCGGCTAGAGGCGACAATCAGCTCCGGTGACGCCCATCGTTGCCTGCGTGATCTGGTGGCATCGCTCGGTGGTTCTCCCGATGCGATCGACCATCCAGAGACATTGCCGTCGGCACCGTGGCAAACGCCAGTGGTCGCCACGCAGGACGGTGTGGTCGCTCGCATTGACGCATTGGCGATTGGAGAGGTGGCGATGCGCCTGGGTGCCGGTCGGGCCACGAAGGGGGCATGTATCGACCCGGCGGTCGGCATCGTCCTGGCCGTGCGCGCGGGTGACCGGGTGAAGGCGGGCCAGTCATTGGGGGTTGTGCATTCGCGCGAACCCCTTGGGTCGGGTGCCGGGTTGGTTTCCGAAGTGATGGCCGCCTTCACGTGGTCGGCGACGGACATTGTCCGTGAACCGCTTGTTCTCGAGGTCATCCGCTGAACGGAAGACCCGAAGGTATGCCGGCCGGTCCCTCCCCGAAGCCTCTGTTTGATTTTGGCTCCGCTTGTGATTGCCTCAAGATCATGCTCATGCACGCTCGCAGTCGGCGAGACCTGATGCCTCGGGACCGGGGGCACCGGTAGACTCTCGTCGGCGCGTCACTGTCGGCGCGACTGTGGAGAACAGGGGTCGGGATGCGCCTCGGGATTATCGGACTGCCCCAAAGCGGCAAGACGTCGCTCTTCAATGCACTGACCGGTGGTGAAGCGCCGGTGGCCGCCGGTGGGTACGGTCAGGACACGCACGTTGCCGTTGTCAAGGTTCCTGACGCGCGCCTGGACCGCCTGACCGAAATGTTCTCGCCGAAGAAGACGACCCCGGCCGAGGTGCATTACCTTGACTTCCCCGGTGCTGGATTCGGGTCGCGTGACCGGAGCGAAGTGGCCTGGGTTGGGCAACTCCGGACCGTGGATGCGCTCGTGATCGTGGTTCGGGCCTTCACTGACCCGAGTGTGCCGAATGATGGACCGATCGACCCGGTCGCGGCCCTTGAAAAGGTGCAGCTGGATCTTGTGGTTGCCGATCTGGCGGTGGTCGAACGCAAACGCACGAGGCTTGAGAGCGACCTCAAGAAGACCAAGACTGCCGAACGCGCCCCGATCGAGGCGGAGATTGCGCTTTTCGAGGAGTTCCAGAAGTCCCTTGAGGAGGGGCAACCGCTACGCGCACATGAGCTGTCTCCGGACCAGTTACGCGATATCAGAGGGTTCCAGTTCCTGACCCTGAAGCCGGTGCTTGTGCTGGTGAATGTTGGTGAAGACCAGTTAGGGGACCGCACGGCCATCGAGGAAGGCGTGCGCGCCGCGTATTCGTACCCGATGACGGCAGTTGCGTCCCTCTGTGCCAAGCTGGAGATGGAGTTGGCGCAGCTTGATGGAGAGGATGCCGCCACCTTCATGGCCGACCTCGGTCTGGTTGAGCTCGCCGCGGGATCGGTCATTCGCCAAAGTTATGACCTGACCGGGTTGATCTCGTTCCTCACGGCGGGTGAGGACGAGGTTCGTGCATGGCCGATTGTCCGTGGCGAGAAGGCACCGGGAGCTGCCGGAGTGATCCATTCCGACTTGGAGAAGGGGTTCATCCGTGCCGAGGTGGTGGCATACGACGACCTCATCTCGACTGGAAGCATGGCCGAGGCGCGAAAGCGCGGAATGCTTCGTCAGGAAGGGCGGAACTATACCGTCCTGGATGGTGACATCCTGAACATCCTGTTCAGCCGATAGGGAAACGGACGCGCATGCCGGGATGCTTCCGGCAATCCCTTCACCACCACCCCATCGCCCCCTTAT
>RFSP01000239.1 GCA_009923895.1 Betaproteobacteria bacterium
TCACGCCCGTTTGCACCACATCGGGCACCACGGCACGGTAGCCACGCGCCACGGGCTTGAGCACCGCACCGTCCACCGCCTCATTAAAGCTGAAGACGTGCCGATTGAACGATTCAAAAGGGTCGGCCTTGGAGGCCAAGCGCGGAGGAGACGCAGGCGCTGCGGTTGTGGCGCTCGACGCATCGGGCCGCACCGAGGCACAGCCTCCCAAAGCGAGGACGGCGCACAAAAAGGCCACCGCTGGCGCACGATGGAGCGCCTCAAAAGTCATGGCTTGGCTCCTTGCGCACTGCCCGCATCACCGGCTTTGCTGGTGATGAGCTGTCCAATGAGGTTTTCAAGCACCACGGCCGATTGGGTTTGGGTGATGATGTCCCCGGCCGCCAGATTCTTGTCGGAAGAGCCGGGCTCGATGCCGACGTATTGGTCGCCCAACAGGCCCGCCGTCAAGATCTTGGCCGAAGAGTCCTTGGGGAATTCCACAGCGCTGTTGAGCTCCATGGTCACCAGCCCCTGAAAGGTTTTGGGGTCAAGGGCGATCGCCGTCACTCGGCCCACCAGCACCCCAGCACTGCGCACCGGTGAACGGGGCTTCAAACCCCCAATGTTGTCAAAACGGGCCTGCACGCGATAACCCTGGTTGGCACCAAAGCTCGCCAGGTTGGCCGCCTTGAGGGCCAAAAACACCAGGGCTGCCAGCCCCAACAGCACAAACAGGCCCACCAGTGCCTCAATGCCACGTTTGTTCATGGATATCGACCTTTTCGAAACCGATTCAAGGAGTTGAAAACATCAGTGCTGTCAACACGAAATCCAGTGCCAGCACACTCAAAGAAGAAATCACCACCGTCCGGGTGGTGGCATAGGCCACACCTTCAGGGGTCGCCTGCGTCTCATGACCTTGGTACAAGGCAACAGCCGTACACACCAAACCGAAGCAAAAGCTCTTGACCACCCCATTGCCCACGTCGCGCCACACATCCACGCGCGACTGCATGATGCTCCAGAAGTTGCCGGAGTCCACGCCAATCAGCAGCACGGCCACCACATAGGCTCCCAAGATGCCGACCGCAGAAAACAGCGTGGCCAACAGCGGCATGGACACGGCACCCGCCAAGAAACGCGGCGCCAAGATTCGGCTCTTGGGATCCACCGCCATCATTTCCATGGCCGCCAACTGTTCACCGGCTTTCATCAGGCCGATCTCGGCCGTCAAGCTGGTGCCCGCCCGCCCGGCGAACAACAAGGCCGTGACCACCGGCCCCAGCTCACGCACCAAAGACAGGTTGACGATGAGACCCAAAGACTCCGTGGCGCCGTAAGTCACCAACGCGTAGTACATCTGCAATGCCAGCACAAAACCAACGGCCGTCCCTGAGGCCAAGATGATGAGAAGCGACAAATTGCCCACGGCATGAATCTGGGCCACCACCAATCCGAAGCGGCGCAGCGCCGCCGGAATGGCTCGAATCAGATCCCAAGTGAAAAACGCGGCATGACCAAACCCCCGCATCAGCTGCAAAGTCTGAGCCCCCACCCGTTCCACCATCGGTGCGAATTTCATGGTCGGCCCGCCTGGCGGATGCCATAGTCCTGCGCCATCTCGGGAGCGGGATAGTGGAACTTGACCGGCCCGTCGGGATCGCCCCGAACGAATTGGCGCACTTCGGGATCGGTGGAGCCCATGAGCTGCGCCGGCGTGCCCTGGGCCACGATGCGTCCCCCCGTGGCCATGAGAATGACAAAGTCGCTGATGGCCATGCACTCCGGGACATCGTGCGACACCACCAGCGAGGTGGCGCCGGTCACATCGTTGAGCGTGCGAATGAGCTTGGCCGCCACGCCCATGGAAATGAGATCCAAGCCTGCAAAGGGCTCGTCGTACATGATGAGTTCGGGATCCAATGCAATGGCCCGAGCCAGCGCAATCCGTCTGGCCATCCCCCCGGAGACCTCCGAGATGCGCAAGGGGGCCGCGCCTCTCAATCCCACCGCATTGAGCTTCATGAGCACGACGTCGCGAATCATGGCTTCTGACAGGTTGGTGTGCTCACGCAGAGGAAATGCCACGTTGTCAAAGACCGAGAGATCCGTGAACAAGGCCCCAAACTGAAACAACATGCCCATGCGCCGGCGCAGCCGGAACATCTTGGCGCGGTCGCTGGCGACGACCTCTTCATCATCAAAGCGGACGTGCCCCGAAGACGGCGCATTGCTGCCCCCAATCAGGCGCAGCAGCGTGGTCTTGCCGCACCCTGAGCCGCCCAAGATGGCCGTGACCTTGCCGCGCGGGAAGCGCAGCGACACGTCGTTCAGAATGACACGACTGCTGTCGTAGCCAAATGAAACGTGGTCAATTTCGATCAGGGTGTCGGTAGGCACGGTGAGGACGGGTCAGGCGCAGGGCGGATGAAGCACAACCCGACATTTTCGCACGTCCTCAGTAAAAACCCTTGGGGCAGGGAATTCTTTACATCCCCCCCTTTTTGGGGGGGACAGCCTCAGCGAGGCAGCCGGCTCGAGCCCATCAAGTGCTCATCGACGGCCCGCGCGGCCTGACGCCCCTCACGAATGGCCCACACCACCAGACTCTGTCCGCGACGCATGTCACCGGCGGCAAAGACCTTGGGCACATTGGTGCGGTAGGCCCCACTGGCTTCGGTGCCGGCACGGGCATTGCCTCGGCCGTCGCGCTCCACCCCAAAGGCGTCCAGAACCGACGAGACAGGAGACACAAACCCCATGGCCAGGAGCACCAGGTCGGCTTTGTATTCCTGCTCGGTGCCCGGAACCTCGGTCATCTTGCCGGCCTTCCACTCCACGTGCACGGTCTTCAGACCCGTGACCTTGCCGTTGCGGCCCACAAATTCCTTGGTGGCGATGGCGAATTCTCGCTGGCAGCCTTCTTCGTGGCTGGAGCTGGTGCGCAACTTGGTGGGCCAATAAGGCCAGGTCAAGGGGCGGTCTTCCTGTTCGGGAGGCATGGCCATGAGCTCAAACTGCGTCACGCTCGCTGCGCCATGGCGGTTGCTGGTGCCCACGCAATCGCTGCCCGTGTCACCGCCGCCGATCACAATGACGTGCTTGCCTTCAGCCCGAATTTGCCCCTTGAGCTTGTCGCCCGCCACCACCTTGTTTTGTTGGGGCAAGAATTCCATAGCGAAATGGATGCCATCCAAGTCACGGCCCGGCACCGGAAGGTCCCGCGACTGCTCGGAACCACCCGCGAGCAAGACCGCGTCAAAATCCTTTTGCAATTGGGCGGCGGAC
>RFSP01000240.1 GCA_009923895.1 Betaproteobacteria bacterium
GGGTGGTGCACGGCAAGGGCCTGGGATCGCCGGGCAAGACACCGGTGCTCAAAGCCAAGGTGCAGCGATGGCTGGTACAAAAAAACGAGGTGTTGGCCTTTGTGCAAGCCAAAGGGCCTGAGGGCGGGGCCGGGGCGCTGGTGGTGGAGCGTCAGACGGCCCGCGTCAAGCCCCCATCGCCGTTTCAAGTTGTCATGCTCAATGACGATTACACCCCGATGGAGTTTGTCATTCACGTCTTGCAACAACATTTTCATCATGACCTGGAGACAGCCACCATGATCATGCTGAAAATCCATCACGAAGGACGTGGCGTGTGCGGTGTCTATCCCAAAGATGTGGCTGCCACAAAAGTTGAATTGGTTTTGGCGGCTGCGCGGCGCCATCAACATCCGCTGCAATGCATTATGGAGGCCTCATGATCGCCCAAGAACTGGAAGTCAGCCTGCACATGGCCTGGACACGCAACCCACACTCGGATTTCAGCGCGTCATTCAGCGCGCCATCATGCACGTGCAGTCCACGGGCAGCGGCAAGAAAGAGGTGACCGGCGCCAATGTGCTGGTGGCCATCTTTGGTGAGAAGGACTCCCATGCGGTGTATTACCTGCACCAGCAAGGCATCACCCGGTTGGACGTGGTCAATTTCATCGCCCATGGCATCAAAAAGACGGATGCCCCAGAGCCGCAGCGGCCCCAAGAGTCGCCTTCTGGCGAGGGCGAACGCGAAGAGACGGCAGAGGCCAAGGCCTCACCGCTGGATCAGTTCACTGTCAACCTCAATCAGCAAGCCAAAGACGGCAAGATCGATCCGCTGATCGGCCGTGAGCCCGAGCTGGAGCGCGTGATTCAGATTCTGTGTCGGCGCCGCAAGAACAACCCGCTCCTCGTGGGCGAGGCTGGCGTGGGCAAGACGGCCATTGCCGAGGGCTTGGCGTGGCGCATCACGCAAGGCGATGTGCCCGAGGTCTTGGGCCAGGCCTGCGTGTATTCGCTGGACATGGGCGCGCTCTTGGCGGGCACCAAATACCGGGGAGACTTTGAGCAGCGGCTCAAAGGGGTGCTCAAGCAGCTCAAGGAGCAACCCAAGGCCATTTTGTTCATCGACGAGATCCACACGCTCATTGGCGCGGGTTCGGCCAGCGGCGGCACACTCGATGCCAGCAACTTGCTCAAGCCGGCCTTGTCCAATGGCACCATGAAATGCATCGGCGCAACCACCTTCACCGAGTACCGGGGCGTGTTTGAGAAAGACTCCGCCTTGTCGCGTCGCTTCCAGAAGGTGGACGTCAACGAGCCGTCGGTGGAAGAGACGATCGAGATTCTCAAAGGGCTGAAGTCTCGCTTTGAAGACCATCACAGCGTGAAGTACGCCTTGGGTGCCTTGCAAGCGGCGGCCGAGCTTTCAGCCAAGTACATCAACGACCGTCATCTGCCCGACAAAGCCATTGACGTCATCGACGAGGCCGGAGCCGCCCAGCGCATCTTGCCCAAGAGCAAGCAAAAGAAGACCATCACGCGCAGCGAGGTCGAAGACATCGTGGCCAAGATCGCCAGGATCCCGCCGGCCAGCGTGTCCTCGGATGACCGCAGCAAGTTGAAGACGCTGGAGCGCGATCTCAAGAGCGTGGTCTTTGGTCAGGAAATGGCCATTGAGGCCTTGGCCGCAGCCATCAAGATGTCGCGCTCGGGGCTGGGCAAGCCCGACAAGCCGATTGGCTCCTTCCTCTTCAGCGGACCCACCGGCGTGGGCAAGACCGAGGTGGCCAAACAGCTCGCCTACATCTTGGGCATCGAGCTCATACGCTTTGACATGTCGGAGTACATGGAACGGCATGCCGTCAGCCGCTTGATTGGCGCTCCTCCGGGCTATGTGGGCTTTGATCAAGGTGGACTGCTCACAGAAGCCATCACCAAGAAGCCCCATGCCGTGCTGCTGCTTGACGAAATCGAAAAAGCGCATCCCGATGTGTTCAATGTGTTGTTGCAAGTCATGGACCATGGCTCGCTCACCGACAACAACGGGCGCAAGGCCGACTTCCGCAGCGTCATTGTGGTCATGACCACCAACGCGGGGGCCGAGACCATGAACAAGGCCACCATCGGCTTCACGGGCAAGCGAGAGCAGGGCGATGAAATGGCCGATATCAAGCGGCTCTTCACGCCCGAGTTCCGCAACCGGCTCGATGCCATCGTCAACTTCCGCTCGCTGGATGAGGACATCATCTTGCGTGTGGTGGACAAGTTCTTGTTGCAACTGGAGGGTCAGCTGGCCGAGAAGAAGGTCGAAGTCACCTTCACAGATGAGCTTCGCAAGCATTTGGCCAAGACCGGGTTCGATCCGCTCATGGGTGCGCGCCCCATGCAGCGCCTCATCCAAGACACCATTCGCAAGGCCTTGGCTGATGAACTGTTGTTTGGCCGTTTGGTGGATGGCGGGCGCCTCACCGTGGGCATTGACGACAAGGGCGAGGTCACGCTCGACATTGCGCCGTCCCGCAAGGACAAGCCCAAGACCGAAACCACGGCCGCCTAGCGCGGCAAGGGGTCTTGCCTGAAGTAGCGCCTGAGCAAGTCAAACAAGACGGGCTGGGCGTGGGCGAGCGTTTGTGGCGCCACAAAGAACGCCTCCACCATGACCGCGAAGAACTCTTCGGGGCTTTGTGCGCCGTAGGGGTCCAAGGCCGTGGTGGCGCCTTGTTCCACCTCTTGAGCAAAACGCTCGTGGGCCTGATGCCAGGTGTGGGCCCAGGCGGTGGCGTCGATGGACGTGGGCAGCGCAGGCGTGGCGTCCAAGCGGCCATTGGTCATGTCCAGCACGTGGGCAAACTCGTGGATGACCACGTTGTAGCCGTCTCGCGCGGTGGCGCCAGCCCCCCGAACGTCGCGCCAAGACAAAGTCACCGGGCCGCCTTCAACGGCCTCGCCCGAGAGCACCTCTTCGTATTCATGAACGACGCCATCGTCATCCATGGCTTGCCTTTGGGCCCTGACCTGGCCGGGGTGAACCACAATGCCGACAAAGCTGTTGTAGGTGGACAAGCCCAGTCGCAGGATGGGCAAACACGCTTGCGCGGCAATGGCCAGCGCCATGTCATCGCGCACCACCAGCCCCTGAGCGCCCGTGAACTCTTTGCTGTCCAGAAAGAGGCTGCAAAGCCTCCGCAGCTCGACTTCGTCGGGGCCTGAAGAGGGCAAGAAAGGAAAGCGCTTGAGCGTGCGGCGCCACAGGGCGTCGGGGATGGGGCGCCTGCGCAGGGCTCGTTGTTC
>RFSP01000025.1 GCA_009923895.1 Betaproteobacteria bacterium
GATGTGCGCTCCTTTGCGCACACCCACTTGGGCTTGAACGACCTGCAGGCTTGGGACGTGCCCTTCGCCAGCGAGCGACTCAAAGAATCTCGCTACGCCTACAGCGAGAGCGAGGTCAAGTCCTACTTCACCGTGCCACGCGTCTTGGCGGGACTGTTTCAAATCATTGAGACCTTGTTCGACGTGCGCATTTGTGAAGATCGTGCCGCCGTGTGGCACCCGTCTGTGCAGTTTTACCAAGTGCAACGCGCCACTTCTGCCGGCACGCAGGTGGTGGCGCACTTTTACCTGGATCTGTATGCCCGCCCTGGCAAGAGACCCGGCGCCTGGATGGACGACGCCCGGGCCCGGTGGCAGCGTCCAGACCTTACTGACCAGACCCAAACCCCCGTCGCTCACCTGGTGTGCAATTTCCCGTCACCGCAAGGTGAGCGACCTGCCCTGCTCACTCACAGCGACGTGATCACGCTGTTTCACGAATTCGGCCATGGCTTGCACCACATGCTCACGCAGGTGTCGGAGTTGGCCGTCTCGGGCATCAGCGGGGTCGAGTGGGATGCCGTGGAGCTGCCGAGCCAATTCATGGAAAACTTTTGTTGGGAGTGGGACGTGGTGCGGGGCATGACGGGCCACGTGGACACTGGCGAGCCTCTGCCTCGAGCTCTGTACGACAAGATGCTGGCGGCGCGCAATTACCAAAGCGGCTTGGCCACGCTCAGGCAGGTGGAGTTCGCGCTGTTTGACATGCGGCTGCACGCGCAACCGCGCGCGGGAGTGGATTCCGCTCACATTCAACGCGTGCTCGATGAAGTGCGCCAAGAAGTGTTGGAAGCTGGCGGCAGCCGGCCCGCCTTGGAAAGCTTCAAGGCCTTCCGCGGACGCGCGCCTCGCATGGACGCACTACTGCGACACCAGGGCATCGTGGCCGCTCAGCCCACCCCTTAAGCGCTGTTTTTTTCGGGGACGCGCAGCTTGCGCGTCAACCAAGACCCTGCGCCCACGGCTCCGCCCACGATCCAAAACAAGGACCCCACACCGATGGCCACGCCTGCCAAGCCAAAGATCAAGGGCATGGCGGTGCTGGACATGTTGATGGCGATGGAACGAAAGGCAATAGACTCACCGTGACGCCCATCGGGGGTGACATGGTGCAGCATCACCATGACCATGGGCTGCGTCCCTCCCAAGGTCACGCCCAAAAGCACCGCCAGCACGCCCATTTGCCACGGCGTTTGCACCAGGGGATACAGCAAAAAAACCAACGCCGTGCCCCACATGGCGTAACGCATGACCACACGCTCACGCATGTGTTGCGCCACAAAGGGAATGCCCAGCCGCACCAAGGTCACACTGAGCGTGAAAGTGCCCAAGATCAATCCGATCGTGGATGCCGAGAACCCCCGCTCATGTCCAAGAATGGGCACTGCAAACGAATGAACATCCCAGCAAGTGGACATGAGCCAGTTGACGAAGAGCAGTCGCCTAAGACCCGGCGTGCGCAACAAGGACCACGCCGACTCGGGACTTTCCCCCTTTTGAATCGAAGGTCGTACTGCTCCATGGGGCACCTGCTTCAAGCTCCACAGGGTCAACAAGGGCAGTAGCAGCAGCGTCGCATAGGCCCAGAAAAATCCGCCCCAATCAATGGCAAATCCTGCCGAGACCGGGCCGATGACGTTGGCAAACGACGGCGCCACGGCCAACCAGCTGAACACACGCACTTGCTCGGTGGGATTGGCCGCCGCCTGGGCCGCTGCGCGTTGAATGGCCAACATCCCCATATTGGCAGCCGCACCTGTGCAGGCGGCGCTGGCACACAAGACGAGAAAATGAGGCCAGCCCTCCAAGAGGGTCGACCCGCAGGCCAACAGCACCCCCGTCATGGCGCACACGGCGGCCAATTTGACCGGGAAGTGGTACCCATGACGATCGGCCAACCGCCCAGAATGCCAGGCCAAGACCACCGGTGCTGCGGCAAACAGTGCCATGAGCACCCCCACCAACGCAGCACTGTAGCCCTCTCTGAGGGTCTGCAAAGAGGCGGCCATGCGCACGCCTGCCATGACCGCATGCAAACCCAACTGCCCCACCACGAGCGCCAGCACAAAACTCGCGCTCATGCCCTTTGAAGGTGAATGCTCAGCCGCGGAATCCATCACACCAAGGTCACGCCCGATCCTCCAGACCCCGCACACCGGTGGACTCTGAAGGCTCCTCGCTGCCCTCCCCCCCGTTGGGCAACAAAGCTTGTGCGGCGGCGTCGGGCAAGGCCTCTACCGTTTTGAGTTGACGTGCCATGGCGCGGGTGCGCACCTCGGCCGCATCGATGGTGTGGCTGGCCTCCTCCAACTTCTTGCGTGTCTTGGCCAAGACGTCACCAAACTTCTGAAATTCGGTCTTCACCGCTCCCAGCACTTGCCAGACTTCTGCGCTGCGCTTTTCCAGGGCCAGTGTTCTGAACCCCATTTGCAAACTCGACAACGTGGCCATGAGCGTGGTGGGGCCCGCCAAAGTGATGCGGTGGTCTCTTTGCAGAGCTTCCACCAAACCCGGTCGCCTCAAGGCTTCGGCATACAAGCTCTCGGTGGGCACAAACAAAATGGCGAAATCGGTGGTGTGAGGCGACGCCACATACTTCTCGCGGATGGTCTTGGCTTCGGCCTTCAGACGGGCCTCCAAGGCACGCGCAGCGGCCTCCACCCCCACCGGGTCGGCCCGCTCTTGAGCGTCCATGAGCCGCTCGTAATCTTCGCGAGGAAACTTTGCATCAATGGGCAGCCACAGCGGCTGGCCATCGTCTCGCTTGCCGGGGAGCTTTAACGCAAACTCCACACGCGCGCCGCTGCCCGGAATGGTCTCGACATTGCTCGCGTACTGGTCGGGCACAAAGACTTGCTCCAGCAAGGCCCCCAGTTGCACTTCGCCGTAAATGCCACGGGTCTTGACATTGGTGAGCACGCGGTTGAGCGACCCCACATCGCGTGCCAGGCTTTGCATCTCTCCCAGGCCTTTGTGAACCTGCTCCAAGCGCTCGGCCACTTCGCGAAACCGCTCACCCAGCCGGTTCTCCAAGGTGTCATGGAGCTTCTCGTCGACGGTGGCGCGCATTTGCTCCAACTTTTTTTCGTTGCCCTCTTGCAAGACGGTCAATCGCTGCTCCACCGCTTGCCCCAAGCGCCGCATGGCCACGTCTTGCGCATCGCGCGTCGCCTGAGCCTGCGCCGCCAGCGATTGCGTGGCCTGCGCCAATGCCTGATTCACTGAGGCTTGGGTGGCGCTGAGCTGCACACGAAACCCGTCGATCTGTTCATTTTGGGTGCGTGCCACGTCTCCACTTTGCGTGAGCAGCATTTGCTGGAACGTGGCCAAATCGGTGCGTGTGGACTGGGCTTGGCGCAACATTTCATCGCGCAGCGCACGCTCGAGGCGGTCAATGGCCTCGCCCGCCGCTTGCTGAGGACGCACAATGAGCCAAGCCACGCCCAGCAAGGTAAGGGCCACCAGCCCTGCACCCAACCACATCATCAGATCGGTCATGGGGGCCTTATTTGCGCAGCACTTCGGGGTTGATGGGAGAAGGCGGCTGGCCCCCGGTGAGCGCAGCAATCAAATTGTCGGCAGCCAAATTGGCCATGGCTTTGCGCGTGGCCACCGTGGCGCTGGCAATGTGCGGCGTGAGCACCACATTGGGCACCTTCAACAGGTCCGGATGCACCTTGGGTTCTCCTTCAAACACATCCAGCGCTGCAGCCGCAATGCGACGCTCGCGCAAGGCCTGTGCGAGCGCGGCATCGTCAACGATACCGCCGCGCGCCACGTTGGTGAGCGTGGCCGTGGGTTTCATCAACGCCAACTCAGACGCGCCAATGGCATGGTGGCTCGAGGCCGAATACGGCAGCACCAAGACCAAGTGATCCGCCTCGCGCATCAAGGTCGCCTTGTCCACATACTGCGCGCGCAAAGGCGCCTCCAGCGACGGATCCAGACGTTGTCGGTTGTGATAGATCACGCGCATGCCAAAGCCCAGAGCACCTCGGCGCGCGATGGCTTGCCCGATGCGTCCCATGCCCAAGATGCCCAAAGTGGCACCGTGAACATCCGACCCGGTGAACATGTCGTAGGACCAACGGGTCCACTCGCCTCGCCGCAAAAAATGCTCACTCTCGGCCATGCGACGGGCCGCGGCCATCATGAGCGCAAAGCCGAAGTCGGCGGTGGTTTCTGTCAAGACGTCGGGCGTGTTGGTCAAAAGCACACCCCGCTCCGTGCACACGGGCACGTCAAAGTTGTTGTAACCCACCGCCATGTTGCTGACCACCCGCAATTGCGGATTGGCATCGAGCAAAGCGCCATCCACGCGTTCGCTGCCCGTGGTGAGAGCTCCCTGTTTTCCCTGCAAGCGCTGCGCCAACTGCTCGGGGGTGTAGATGATGTCCTTCGGGTTGTCTTCGACCTCAAAGTGGGACCGCAATCGGTCCACCACTTCGGGGAATATGGCCCGCGCCACCAGCACCGTCGGTTTACTCGTCATGATGATCGCTCTTCCTCTACACAAACCACAGCCACGTGATCAGGCCAAACAACGGCAGCAAAATGCACGCGCTCCAGGCCATGTATCCAAAAAACGATGGCATGCGAATGCCGCGATCTTCGGCGATGGCCTTGACCATGAAATTGGGTGCGTTGCCTATGTAGGTGTTGGCCCCCATGAAAACCGAGCCCGCAGAAATGGCCACCAGCGTGACCGCACCCGTGGTCATCAGATGCTGGGGGTCTCCACCGGCGAGGCTGAAAAACACGAGGTAGGTGGGCGCATTGTCCAAAAACGAACTCAGCAGCCCGCTGGCCCAAAAATAGGCCCAAGGCAGACCTTGCCCCTGGGCATCATTGACCGATTGCGCCACGGCCGCAAAGGGCCCTGACGATCCGGCCTTGAGCATGGCCAACACCGGCACCATGGTCACAAAGATGCCGGCAAAAAGCTTGGCGACTTCGGCCATCGGTGCCCATGAGAACTGATTGCTCTGGCGAACCGATGCGGGCGTGAATTTCCAAGACAGCGCCGTCACCGCCAAAAGCAAGACGTCTCGCACCAGTTGCTGCCACTCCACGGGAGTGCCGGCCACCACAAAGGCCACGCCGCCGCGCCAGGTGCCACTCATCAACACCAAGGCCACCACCGCCGCCACGCCCCACAAGTTCATGCCGCCTTCCAACGCAATCCGACGCGAGTCAGGCGTGGGGTCCACAGGAAGGACGCCCTCCTTTTTGTACCAATATGAATCGACGAGGTAGAACAGGCCCAAGAGCACCACCACCAAAAAAACCATGGGGCCGAAGAGAAATCGAGTGGTCCAGAAAAAGTCCACGCCCTTCAAGAACCCAAGAAACAAAGGCGGGTCGCCCAGCGGCGTGAGTGCGCCGCCGGCATTGCTCACGATGAAAATGAAAAACACCACCACATGCACCACGTGCTTGCGGTTGTCGTTGGCGCGAATCAGCGGACGGATCATGAGCATGGAGGCTCCCGTGGTCCCCATCACGCTGGCCAGCGCTGTCCCAATGGCCATCAGCGCGGTATTGGTTGCCGGGCTTCCGTGCAAATTGCCTTTCACGTAGATCCCACCGGCCGTGGTGAAAAGCGCCAGCAACAAAACCATGAAGGGCACATAGTCAGCCACCAGGGCATGGATCAAGACGCCACCCGCTGTTCCCCAGCCTCGATGCAACGCGTCAGGCAATGCGTAGGCCAGCGCCCAAAGTGCCGTGATCTTTCCGAAGTGTTGATGCCAAATCTTGGGAAGGACCAGCGGCATGAGGGCCATGCTCAACAGCAGGCCGGCAAACGGCAGGCCCCAAATGGCAGAAAAATCCATCGCCAGGGTCACTCCAAATATTGGGTGAATGAATTCACCGGCTCACGCTCGGTCACCAAGGTGTTCTCAATCGCGTCCGGATTGGCGTACCCCATCGACATGCCACACACCAACATTTCATTGGCGGGCATGCCCACGTGGTCCTGAATGATGGCGTGATAGGGGGTGAAAGCCGCTTGAGGGCAGGTGTCCAGACCCCGCGCTCTGGCCGCCACCATGATGTTTTGCAAGAACATGCCGTAGTCCATCCAGCTGCCTTGCCCCATGATGCGATCGATGGCAAAGATCAAGCCCACCGGCGCGTCAAAGAAGTCGTAATTGCGTGACGCCTGCGCCTGCATGCGCGCGGTATCGCCTTTGGCAATGCCCACCAGGTTGTAAAGGGCAAATCCCACCTTGCGCCGGCGATCAATAAAGGGCGAGCGCCATTCAGCAGGGTAGTAGTTGTACTCATCCTTCAAGCCCTCTTGTTTGGGATTGGCCGCAAAGGAGGCTTGAATCTTGGCACTGAGCCCCTGCTTGGCGGCTCCCGTGAGCACGTACACCTTCCAAGGTTGCGTGTTGGTCCCCGAAGGCGCTCGAGAGGCCACCTCCAAAATGCGGTCCAACACCTCGCGGGGCACCGGCGTGGGCAAAAAAGCACGAATGGAACGACGCGATGTGATGGCGGCGTCGACGGCGGCAATGGATTCGGGAGTGGGCTTCATGGAATGGTTGGTGTCGTGAAGTGATCGAAATAAAAAGACTTTGATTCATCCAAGGTCGCCAGGGACCTGGAGTGGTGCCAAGGTGTCGAGCCAGGCTGCAGGCAAAGGCGTGGGTCGTCGGCTGGCTCGGTCCACGTAGACATGGACAAAATGACCTGCCGCTGCGGTCAGGGGCTCGCCAGCGGCGAACAAACCCACCTCGTAGCGCACGCTCGATCGTCCCACGTGGGCCACGCGCAATCCGGCTTCGATGGACTGGGGGAATTGCAAGGGGGCGAAGTAGTGACACTGGGTCTCCACCACCAGCCCAATCACTGGGCCTTGGTGAATGTCCAACACACCTGCTTGGATCAAGAACCGGTTCACCGCCGTGTCAAAGAAGCTGTAGTAAACCACGTTGTTGACATGACCATACACGTCGTTGTCCATCCACCGTGTGGTGAGGGTCTCGAACGCTCGAAAGTGCGAACGCGGCAGGGGCGTGGCTCGGGCCGTCATGACGCCCATTTTGCCGTGCTTGCAGCCAGGCCCGACCATCGCTGCCAGGCGCGATAGGCCAAGGCCAGGGTCTGGCGCTGCACCTCCACCGTGACGGCCAGATCCCGTCCATAGCCTCCTGCCATGGACAGGGCCACCGGAATCCGGCGATCGCTCAAGAAATCCAACACCCGTTGGTCCCGTGCCGCCAATCCGGCCGAGGTCAATTTCAAGCGCCCCAAGCGATCGTTCTCATGGGGATCCGCACCCGCCAAATAGAAAGCCAGCCCCGGCACGGCCTGCTTTTGACGGTCCCATGCGGCCTCAAGGGCCGTGTCCAAGGCCTGCAAGTACGGCGCGTCTGTGCAGCCATCGGGCAGCTCCACGTCCAAGTCACTCGCCTCTTTGCGAAATGGGAAGTTCTTGGCCCCATGCAGCGAGAGCGTAAAGACCGAGGGGTCGTCACGAAAAATCGACGCCGTCCCATTGCCCTGGTGCACATCCAGGTCAATCACCCAGACCCTCAACAACCCCCGTTCACCTCGGTGGAGGCGGTGCCACTCGGCTTGCATGAGCCGCGCGGCCACGGCCACATCGTTGAAGACGCAATATCCCGAACCCTTGTGGGCATAGGCGTGGTGGGTCCCACCGGCCAAGTTGGCCGCAACGCCCTCCCCGTGGAGCAACGCGGCTCGGGCCGCTGCAATCGACGCTCCCACCGACCTTCGAGACCGCTCCACCATGGTGGGTGACCACGGAAACCCGATTTCCCTTTGCTGCGCGGCACTCAAGGTGCCCTGGGCGACCGCATCAATCCATTCAGGCTCGTGGGCCAACGCGAGTTCGCCGTCGGTGGCCGGGGTGGCCTCGTCGACACGGATTTCGGGCAGGTGGGCCTCCACCGCCTCGCGCAACAGCCGGTACTTGCTCATGGGAAACGAGTGCCCGGGCGGCAAAGGCAGCACGAATCGGTCGCTGTGGAAGGCGCGCATGCCTGCATTGTGGTTTATTTACAAAAATCGCATTTTTTGTTGCAACGCAGCAAAAAGGGCTTGCAATCCTCCGGGAGAACCCTATACTTCAGTTCATGTTGCAGCGCAGCAATGCCTACAGCCCTACCGCAAGTGACCCTCAATCTCGATTTCGTTTTGTCTTTTTATCAAGGAGCCTCTCATGTCTAACTTCATGACCGCTGAACAAGTTCTGGCCGCCAACAAGGCCAACGTCGAAACCCTCTTTGGCCTGACCCAAAAGGCCTTCGAAGGCGTGGAAAAGCTCGTCGAGCTCAACCTGCAAGTCGCCAAGACCGCCATGAGCGAAGCCGCCGAGTCCACCCGCGCTGCCCTGTCCGTCAAGGACGCGCAAGAGCTGGTGGCCCTGCAACAGTCGCTGCTGCAGCCGGTGGCTGAGAAGGCTGTGTCTTACGGCCGTCACGTGTATGAAATCGCTGCGTCCACCAACGCCGCTGTGGCGCAAGTGGCCGAAGCCCAAATCGCCGACGCCCAGAAGAAGATCGTGGCTGTGGTGGACACCGCCGTCAAGAACGCTCCTGCTGGCACCGAGAACGCCGTAACCTTGGTCAAGTCGGCCGTGGCCGCTGCCAACAACGCCTTTGAGAGCGTGCAAAAAGCTGCCAAGCAAGCCACCGACATGGCCCAGGCCAACATCCACGCCATGACCCAAACCGCGGTCAAAGCGGCCCAGGCACCTGCCAAAGGCCGTCGCGGCTAAAGCCCCGCGCCACACGTCGCCGCGATGAGCCAAGCGACGTGATGTGCACAAAGCCCGGTTATCCGGGCTTTTTTCATTGCACGCCCGGCAAGCCGGGCTTTTTCATTTGGTCAAACCCGCAATCTTGGCCCGAATTTCCAGCAGCAACGCCGATGCGGCTTCTCTGCCCAAGGCAATGGCCCGGCTGCGCGCGGCGAAGTCGGCGCTGCCCACCCCTTGCAGGCGAGGCCGCAACACCACATCGGCGTCCTTCAACTCAAACTGGTTGATGCTCTTGCCCATGATGGAAAAAGTCTGCAGCAGCATTTTGAAGACGTCGCCCGTGGGTGCCCCATCAGGCGGCGTGGTGATGTCCACGGCGATCACGAGGTCTGCGCCCATTTGCCGCGCAAAGCGCACGGGCACCGGAGAGGCCAAGCCCCCATCCACGTACTCGCGGTTGCCAATGCGCACCGGCTGAAAGACCGCGGGCACGGCGCTGGAGGCCCGGACCGCTGCACCGGTGTCGCCGCGTTGAAACAAGATGGGCAAACCGCTGTCCAAATCGGTGGCCACAATGCCCAAGGGCAAGCGCATCTGCTCGATGGTGCGACCGGCCGTCTGGTCTCGGACATAGCGCGCCAGCGCATCTCCGCGTATGAGTCCTCGCCCTGGGAAAGACCAGTCCGTAATGGCGCCTTCGTCCATGGATTGCGCCAGGGTGCCCAATTCAGCGCCCGTCTTGCCGGAGGCGTAGAGCGCCGCCACCAGACTGCCCGCCGAGGTCCCCACCACCAAGTCGGGTCGGATGCCCGCCTCTTCCAGCACCTGAATGACGCCAATGTGGGCAAAGCCGCGCGCGGCGCCGCCACCCAAGGCCAAACCGATGCGTGGCGGGCGCGTGGGCTTGGCCGCCGCGGCACCTTCGGAGGGGGTGACGGCTGGAGGCGGCACACCGGGCGGTGAACTCGGTGGCACGGTTTGGCAAGCCGCCAAGACCGCCAACACCAAGCAACCTAACCCCCCCTGGGACAACCTTTTGATATAGCCAACAAGCATAGACAAGCAAAAATCTCAGTTCCAAGAATAAAGACGGGCGCCCAGACTCGCGCCCTGACCGATTTTGTCACGGCAGGCCGCCTGAGCACCCCGTACGCATTCAAGACCGAGGTCTTTGTGGTCGGCGACGCAACCCGTTGGCAGCTTCTTGCATATCGGGTCTGCCGCAAACGCACCACACAGACCCTTCGAGCACGTCGGACTCCGCGGTACGCCGCATCGTGAGGTCGTAAAATCGAGCGATTTACGTCCTCAGGCCTTTGGCAGGCCTCCACCTCCATGACCCACGTCGTCACTGAATCGTGCATCCGCTGCAAGTACACCGATTGTGTGGATGTTTGTCCTGTGGATTGCTTCCGAGAAGGCCCCAACTTTTTGGCCATCGATCCCGACGAGTGCATCGACTGCGCCGTGTGCATCCCTGAGTGTCCGGTCAATGCCATCGTGCCGGAAGAAGACGTGCCCAGCGATCAGTTGGGCTTCATCAAGCTCAATGCGGAGTTGTCGCGCAAGTGGCCCAGCATCACGCGCAGCAAGACCTCTCTGCCCGATGCCGACGACTGGAAGGACCGCAAGGACAAGCTCTCGGAGCTGATCCGCTGATGAGTGCCTCTGTGATCGAAACCGACGCCGTCATCGTCGGTGCCGGGCCCGTGGGCCTTTTCCAGGTTTTTGAGCTGGGCCTGTTGGAAATCAAGGCCCACATCATCGACTCCTTGGCCTATCCCGGCGGGCAATGCGTGGAGCTCTATCCCGACAAGCCCATCTACGACATCCCAGCCGTGCCCGTGTGCACCGGACAAGAGCTCACCGACAACCTGCTCAAGCAGATCGAGCCGTTTGGAGCCACTTTCCATCTGGGACAAGAGGTGACCCGCGTGGAGCGCCAAGCCGATCAGCGTTTCTTTGTGGAAACGTCCAAGGGGACGCAGTTTCTGACCAAGACGATCTTCATCGCCGCCGGTGTGGGATCGTTTCAACCGCGCACGCTCAAGGTTGACGGTCTAGACGCCTTTGACGATTCCCAGGTGTTTTATCGCGTCAAAGACCCGAGTCTGTTCAAAGACAAGAATTTGGTCATCGTGGGTGGTGGCGACTCGGCCTTGGATTGGGCGCTCAATTTTGCTCAAGACGGCCCCAACAAGGCCGAAAGCGTCATCCTCATTCACCGACGGGATGGTTTTCGGGCGGCACCGGCCAGCGTGGCCAAGATGAAAGAGCTCTGCGACGCCTACGAAATGCAATTCATGGTGGGGCAGATCACCGACATCGAAGCGGCCGATGGCAAGCTCCAGGCAGTGAAAGTCACGGGTGGCGATGGGGTGACCCGCGTGGTGCCCTTGGACATGCTGCTGGTGTTCTTTGGCCTGAGCCCCAAGCTGGGTCCCATTGCAGACTGGGGCTTGGACATTGAGCGCAAACAACTGGTGGTGGACACCGAGAAGTTTGAAACCAGCGTGTCTGGCATCTTTGCGGTGGGTGACATCAACACCTACCCGGGCAAGAAGAAACTCATCTTGTCGGGCTTTCACGAGGCGGCGCTGGCCGCCTTTGGTGCCAGCCCCTACATCTTCCCGGAAAAGCGCGTGCTGCTGCAGTACACCACCACCAGCCCCAAACTGCACAAGGTTTTGGGAGTGGAATCGCCCACGTTCGATTGATTTGAGCCGATAATTTCTTCTATTCGCTAGGGGTGTTGGCCCGGCTCAGACAGCCGGGTCGACTGAGAAAGTCCCTTTGAACCTGATTGAGGTAATCCTCGCGCAGGGAAGCAGTCTTCAAGACCGGGGTGGCCACCGCCCCGAATCCCACGGACGCCGACCTGCTGGAATTTTTGCAGGAGGCATCCGTTGAAACTTCGCCATCTTCTGACCCGTGCGGTGTCCCCCACCGCTGCCAGCTCGGTCGTGGCCTTGGCCGCCGTTTGCGCTCCCGTCGCCTCGGCATTGGCACAAAGCGCTGCCCAGGCCCCCTCACAATCGGTCACCGTCACAGGACGCCAAGACCGCGTCAGTGTGAGCGGCTTTGGTGAGGCGCCCTTGTCTCGCTCCCCTGTGCAGGCCCAGGTGGTCAACGCCGAGTCCCTGGCCGATGCCGGCGTGTCCACACTCATGGGGCTCACGCGGTTTGATGCCTCGCTGGGTGACGCCTACAACGCAGAGGGCTATTGGAGCAACTTCACGGCGCGCGGCTTTGTGTTGGACAACCGCAGCAACTACCGCCGCGACGGCTTGCCCATCAACGCCGAAACCGCACTGCCCTTGGACAACAAGGAGCGGGTGGAAGTGCTCAAAGGCGTGAGCGGCATTCAAGCCGGTCAAAGCGCCCCCGGCGGGCTGGTGAATCTGGTGGTCAAACGCCCGGTGGACCATTTGCGCCGCGCCACGGTGGAGTGGCAGCAAAACGGCACCGTCGCCGCGTCGATGGATTGGAGCGAGCGTTTTGGGCCCGAGCGCCAGGCCGGCTTGCGCGTGAACGCCGCGGCCACGCACCTGGACCCTGTCTACCGGGACGCCAAAGGTCAAAGACGCGTGGTCGCCCTGGCTGCCGATACCCGATTGGGCCGTGGCGTGATCGAAGTGGAGATGGAGTCGGCGCACCAGAGCCAACCCAGTGTGCCGGGCTTCAGCCTCTTGGGTGACACGGTGCCGGACGCTCGCCGAGTGGACCCGCGCGTGAACCTCAACAACCAACGCTGGACCCAACCCGTGGTGCTGGACGGGCAAACGGCTTCCGTCAGATGGCAACAGCCTTTGAATGCGCAATGGCGGTTCATGGCCCACGCGCTGCAACAGCGATTGACTTCGGATGACCGGACCGCCTTTCCGTTTGGCGTCTTTGAGCCTGACTACAGCTGCCCGCAATGGTGCGACCGCTTTGCAAGCGATGGCACCTTCAGCTATTGGGAGTTCATCAGCAACCGAGAGCGGCGCAACACCCGTGCATTGGACGTGTCCTTGCGTACCGAGCTGTACCTGCGCGACAAGGTAAGGCCCAACCCTTGGGCCGAGCTGTGGTTTGGCCTGCGGCACACACGCCTGCAGCGCAACACCGTGCTCACCAGCGCGGGCGACGAAGGGCTGCAGCCCACGCACGGGACGGCATCGGCCACCATCCCCTGGCTGGCATTCAGCCACGACCTGGGTCGCAACACCTTGGGCTATCTCAGCTGGGGCGAAGGGCTGGAGACCGAGGTCGTTCCCAATCAGCTTCGCTACACCAACCGGGGTCAACCCCTGCCCGCGCTCAAGAGCCGCCAAGCCGAGGTCGGACTCAAGCACAGTGGTGACACGTGGTCGGGCAGCGTGGCTCTCTTTTCGATCCGCCGCCCCCAGTCCGCCGATCAAGGCGCCTGCGACAGCCTCAGTAGCTGCACACGCGTCCTCGATGGCAGCGCCATCCACAAAGGCGTGGAACTGCAAGCGCAAGGGCTGATCGGCGTGGGCGGCCCTTGGGCCTGGAACGCAGGCGTCATGCTGCTGAACGCCCGACGTGCGGGCTCGAGCGATGCGGCCATGAATGGACTGCGACCCGTGAACGTGCCTGCCCAATCCTTGCGCTTGGGGGGCAGCTACAGGGTGGCGGCGATGCACGGGTTGGAGCTGGGCGCGC
>RFSP01000241.1 GCA_009923895.1 Betaproteobacteria bacterium
GAGGTTTCCATGAAAGCAAACGTGGGCGGCATCGACCGCATTTTGCGCGTGGTGGGCGGCGTTGTCCTGACCCTTCTTGCGGTCACGGGGACCGTGGGTGCCTGGGGGTACCTGGGACTCATCGTGCTCGCCACGGGCGTCTTCAGATTCTGTGGGGCTTACACATTGTTGGGTATCAACACCTGCCAACTGGCCCGGTCTGACGATCCCAAACCTTCCGCTTGATTTCCAAGAGCCTGCCATGAGTCTTGCCACCGATCTCGATCCCTTTGGCCCCTCTCGCTTGCCGGGGGAGGCTTCTGTCTTGAACCGACGCTTGGCCCTCAAAACGGCTTTGGGGGTGGGCTATGCCGCAGCGGCTGGCCCCCTCATGGCCCAGTCTGCCATCAAGACGCCCGCAGACGGGCTGGTGGTGGGCGAGGTCTCCGTCAAGGTCAATGGCACGCAAGTGCCTGCGTATCGGGCCGCGCCGGCGGGCAAGACCCAACTGCCCACGGTGCTCGTCATCTCCGAGATCTTTGGTGTTCATGAGTACATTGCCGATGTGTGTCGGCGCTGGGCCCGCGAAGGCTACTTGGCCATTGCGCCGGAACTCTTTGTCCGGCAAGGGGACCCCAGCATGATGGGCGAGGTGGCTCAAATCAACCGAGACATCATCTCCAAAGTCCCCGATGCGCAGTGCATGGCCGACCTGGATGCCTTTGCCGCCTGGGCTGCGTCCAATGGCGGTGATGCCAAGCGCTTGGCGGTGTCGGGCTTTTGCTGGGGGGGGCGTATCACCTGGCTCTATGCCACGCACAACCCGGCAGTGAAGGCCGGGGTGGCCTGGTACGGCCGCCTGGAAGGGGCCACCACGCCATTGCAGCCGCAACACCCCTTGGATTTGGTGCCCCAGCTCAAAGCGCCGGTGTTGGGCCTGTATGGGGGCGCTGACGCGGGCATCCCCAACGCCTCCTGGCAGAAGATGCAGGCCGCGCTCAAGCAGGCTGGGGAGGGGGGCTTGGCCGCTGCGCGCGCAAGCGAATTCGTGGTCTACCCCGACACCCCTCACGCCTTCCATGCCGACTACCGGCCCACCTACCGCGAGGCCGCCGCCAAAGACGGCTGGCAACGCGCGGTGGCCTGGATGAAGCGGTACGTGTGAGGGTCTTGGGCCTCAGCGATTGATCGGGGAGGCCGGGTCCAGCAGCAGGGCCATGACGTGTTTGATCTGGGCCTCGGTAAGGATGCCCTTGTGTCCAAACCTGGGCATGCTCGAACAGGCGTTGTAAGCCCGTGAATTCATGAGCTTGCCCCAGGTGTATTCCACAATGGGCTTGGACTCGGCGCTGTTCGGATTGGCCACACCGCGCAATTTTCCGTAGTTGTACAGGCTCGGGCCCAAGGTGCCGTAAGACAGCTCCTCCTTGCTGATTTGGTGGCAGTTGTAGCAATTGCCTCCGTTGGCCATGGTGGCTGAATCGGTCCAGGTCTTGCCCCGGCCATCTTGTGCAATCTTTTCGCCTTCTTTCCAGTCGCCCAGGTACTTGCCGTCGCTGGGGGCCTTGATGGTGGCCATGTTGCGCGTCTCGATGGCTTGAGTCACCTTGGCGTCCAGCGCCACGCCCGTGCGGTCCGCCTCCGCACACAGGCGGTTGTCCTCGTCGGGCTGAATGCGGTCCAACTGGGCCTGGCCTTGTGCCCGGAAAGAACTGGCCAAGATTTTCTGCGTGAGCTGATCCAGCTCTGCATTGCTGGGCCCGGGTGCGGCGCACGCACTCAAGAGGGCCACACCGCAAACCACCATTGCGATTGAGAATTTTTGAGTCGATGGCATGGAAGTCTCCCTGATCAACGCTTGATGGCCGGTGAGGCCGCTTCGCCACCTTTGGCGTTCACACCCATGTACACCCCCAGCGCAATGGTGGCGTCGCTCACGAAATTGGGGTAAGGGAAACGTTGCTGTCGGTAACAGTCGTTGAGTCGTAACTGCATGCTCCACATCTGTCCGTTGGAGACACGATAAGCCGGCCAGGCACCAAAGCCCATGGCCGCGCCGGCATTGCCCGTGATGTTGGGCAGGTCTTGCAGCCGAATGCGCTTGTCGTCCTGCGCATGGCAGGTGGCGCACGCAAAGTCATGTGAACCGCCACGCATGAAGAACAACCGTTTGCCCACCTCGTACATCTTGCGTTCTTCCGGGTGAGACTGAGACAGGTTGAATTTCATGCCTTTGGACTCGGCCGCGATCCAGGTGGCCAAAGCCGTCACATTGTTTTGCTCATCTTTGCCAAAGGGCGTGTCGATGATGTCCTGGGCTTTGAATCCTTGCAGGCGCTCCATGCAGGTGAGCAGGCGAGATTCCAAATCTTGGACCTTGCCCGTGTCTGCAAAGTAGCGAGGCAACTCCACCCATGCGCCTTTGACCACGCCCGGCCCTTTGCCCAAATCACATCCTTCCAGTGACACGTTCTTGGGGCCGCGCTTGGTTTTCCAAAGCGACTCGCCTTTGACCTCGAACAAATCTGCGGGGTTGCCGTCTTGCAGCATCTTGCGGTACTCGGCGATGCCATCGGCGGCAGACTTCTGGGCCCAGGCCGCGGGGGTGACCACAAGACAAGCCAAAGGCATGATCGCCCAAGTCAACCAAGCTCGAGGTAGAACAGTCATCAGGGGACTCCTCAAATTAAGTCAGCGCTCCCGGGGCGATCGCCATGGCGTTGACGAGCATCAACCGACGCCAAAACTCCAAGAGGGTAGGATATCAAATATAAGCTGTCGCTGAACCTTATGGAATTCACTGATTGGATCGAGAGCTACGGAGCCGGCGCCGTACTGGCGGTGAGCGGGGCGCTCGTGGGTGCCTTCTTTGGCTTTATGGCCCAGCGTTCCAAATTTTGTCTTCGAGCGGCGGTCATTGAGTTTTGGCATGGTCACTTTGGTGAAAAGCTCACGGTTTGGCTGTTGGCCTTTTCCACGGCAGTGATTGCCATTCAGGTCATGATTCTGGCGGGGGCGCTCGACGTGAGCGGCTCGCGTCAGATGGCCAATCGTGGCTCCTTGTCGGGAGCGTTGGTGGGTGGGCTTTTGTTTGGTGGCGGCATGATCATGACCCGAGGCTGCGCGAGTCGCCTCTTGGTGTTGTCGGCCAATGGCAATCTGCGCGCCTTGCTCTGCGGTCTCATTTTCGCGGTGACCGCACAGTCGGCCTTGTCAGGAGCGCTCGCACCGCTGCGTCTGCACGTGGCCTCCTGGTGGACGGTGGAAGCCGGTCGCTCCCGTGACTTGTT
>RFSP01000242.1 GCA_009923895.1 Betaproteobacteria bacterium
CAGCGCACCGTGGGCATTGGCGTGGTTTCTGCGGAGCGGGCACTGAATCTGGGCTTCACCGGCCCGATGTTGCGAGGCTCTGGTGTGGCCTGGGATTTGAGAAAGACCCAGCCCTACGAGGTCTACGCACACCTCGACTTTGACGTGCCGGTGGGCACCCAGGGCGACACCTATGACCGCTACTTGGTGCGGGTCGAAGAGATGCGGCAAAGCAATCGCATCATCCAGCAGTGCGTCGACTGGCTGCGCAAGAACCCTGGACCAGTCATCACGGACAACCACAAAGTGGCGCCGCCTTCTCGCGTGGCCATGAAGTCCAGCATGGAAGAGTTGATCCACCACTTCAAACTCTTCACCGAAGGATTTCATGTGCCTGAGGGCGAAGCCTATGCCGCCGTTGAGCATCCCAAGGGAGAGTTCGGCGTGTATTTGATCAGCGATGGCGCCAACAAGCCCTATCGCATGAAGCTGCGTCCGCCAGGTTTCTCACATCTGGCGGCCTTGGACGAGATGACCCGTGGCCATATGCTGGCCGACGCTGTGGCGGTCATTGGCACCATGGACCTCGTGTTTGGTGATATCGATCGATGATGAAGCTATCCGAATCCACCCTGGGGCGCTTCGCGAAGGAAGTGGCCAAATACCCCGCAGATCAAAGGCAGTCGGCCGTGATGGCCTGCCTGGCGATCGTGCAGCATGAACAAGGGCATGTGAGTCCCGCAGCCGAAGAAGCCGTGGCTGACTACCTCGGCATGGCACCGGTGGCCGTGCGTGAAGTCACCACCTTCTACAACATGTACAACCAGCAACCGGTGGGCCAATACAAGCTCAACGTGTGCACCAATTTGCCTTGCCAGCTCCGCCAGGGAGACAAGGCCTTGGATCATGTCTGCAAGCGCCTGGGAGTGGAGCCCTATGGCACCACCGCCGATGGCATGTTCACCGTCCAACCCAGCGAGTGCTTGGGGGCGTGTGCCGACGCGCCCGTCCTCTTGGTCAATGACCGTGAGATGCTGAGCTTCATGTCCAACGAGCGTCTTGATGACTTGCTCGACACCCTCAAGAGTCAAGGTTGACGCGCATGGTTGACTTGTCCAAGTTCAAGGCGCAAGGTCTCGAGACCTGTTTCCACGGCCGCCACATCAACCCGCAGATTTATGCAGGACTGACGGGCAAGAATTGGCGTTTGCAAGACTACCTGGCCAGAGGCGGCTATTCGGCTCTCAAGAAGATCTTGGGTGCCGATGGCGGTGCGGGCATGACGCCCGACCAGGTGATTGCCGAGGTCAAGCTCTCCGGCTTGCGAGGCCGCGGCGGTGCAGGATTCCCAACCGGCCTGAAGTGGAGCTTCATGCCGCGTCAGTTTCCCGGTGCCAAGTACCTGGTGTGCAACTCCGACGAAGGCGAGCCCGGCACTTGCAAAGACCGCGACATCTTGTCCTTCAATCCGCACATCGTGATCGAAGGCATGGCCATCGCCGCCTATGCCATGGGCATCCCGGTGGGCTACAACTACATTCACGGAGAGATCTTCGAGGTCTATCAACGCTTCGAAGAGGCCTTGGAAGAGGCGCGGGCAGCCGGACTCTTGGGAGCCAAGATTCTTGGTTCTGAGTTCAGCTTTCAGCTGCATGCGCACCACGGATTCGGTGCCTACATCTGTGGCGAAGAAACGGCCCTGCTTGAGAGCCTGGAAGGCAAAAAAGGGCAACCCCGATTCAAGCCGCCGTTCCCTGCGAGCTTTGGCCTGTATGGCAAGCCCACCACCATCAACAACACCGAAACCTTTGCGGCGGTGCCTTGGATCATCAATCAAGGCGGTCAAGCCTACTTGGAGTGCGGCAAGCCCAACAACGGCGGCACCAAGATCTTCTCTGTCGCGGGCGATGTGGAAAAGCCTGGCAATTTTGAAGTCCCCCTGGGGACCCCGTTTTCTCGCTTGCTCGAGTTGGCCGGTGGCGTGCGAGGCGGTCGCAAACTCAAGGCCGTGATCCCGGGTGGGTCGTCTGCGCCCGTGTTGCCTGCGTCCATCATGATGGATATCACCATGGACTATGACGCCATTGCCAAAGCGGGTTCCATGCTCGGATCTGGCGCGGTGATTGTGATGGATGACACACGCTGCATGGTCAAGAGTCTTTTGCGATTGAGCTACTTCTACCAGCACGAGAGTTGCGGACAGTGCACCCCTTGTCGCGAGGGCACCGGCTGGCTCTGGCGGGTGGTGGATCGCATTGAACACGGCCGAGGACGTTCTGAAGACCTGGATCTTTTGGACTCTGTGGCAGACAACATCAAAGGCCGCACGATTTGCGCCTTGGGCGATGCGGCCGCCATGCCGGTCCAAGGCATGCTCAAACACTACCGCGACGAGTTTGCCTATCACGTCGAACACAAGACGTGTCAGGTACCTCAATCCGCTTGACGGCCATCAAGACACACCATGATTGACATCGAACTCGACGGCAAGAAGGTCAGCGTGCCCGAAGGCAGCATGGTCATGCATGCGGCTGAGGCGGCTGGGTCCTATGTGCCCCACTTTTGTTATCACAAGAAGCTCAGCATTGCGGCCAATTGCCGCATGTGCTTGGTGGACATTGAGAAAGCTCCCAAGCCCATGCCCGCCTGCGCCACCCCCGTGACCGCGGGCATGGTGGTCAGGACCCAGAGCGACAAAGCGGTCAAGGCGCAGAAATCCGTGATGGAATTTCTGCTCATCAACCATCCTTTGGACTGCCCGATTTGCGACCAAGGGGGCGAATGCCAATTGCAGGATCTGGCCGTGGGATACGGCGGGGTTCAATCGCGCTACACCGAAGAAAAGCGTGTGGTCTTTCACAAGAACGTGGGGCCTCTCATTTCCATGGAGGAAATGAGCCGCTGCATCCACTGCACCCGCTGCGTCCGCTTTGGGCAAGAGATTGCGGGTGTCATGGAGTTGGGCATGCTCCACCGTGGTGAGCATTCAGAAATCACCACCTTTGTCGGTCGCACGGTGGACAGCGAGTTGTCGGGCAACATGATCGATCTGTGCCCGGTGGGTGCGCTCACCAGCAAGCCGTTTCGCTACAGCGCGCGGACTTGGGAGCTCGCTCGACGCCGAAGCATCAGCCCGCACGATGCCACCGGTGCCAACTTGATCGTGCAGGTCAAGGGTGACAAGGTGCTGCGCGTTGTGCCTGCTGAGAATGAAGAGGTCAACGAGTGCTGGATCGCGGACCGCGACCGTTTCAGCTACGAGGCGCTCAACT
>RFSP01000243.1 GCA_009923895.1 Betaproteobacteria bacterium
GCTCAAGAAGAACAGGAGATTTCGAGATCCTCGGCCCAAGACGGGGGCAGGGCCGCATAAGAGGCGTTTTCTGGTTGCTCGTCATAGGGATGTGCAAGCACGTCAAGCAAGCGTTGCACCTCAGAGAAGTCTCCTTGGCGGGCCGATTCGATGGCCACCTCGGCCAAGTGGTTGCGCAACACATAGCGCGGGTTGACCTGGTTCATTTGCACCGCTCTTTGCGCGTCGTCCGTCTGCTCCAAGGTCAGCCGAGCGCGGTAGCGGTCGACCCAGGCCTTCAGCGCCTCGCGGTCGATGAACAAGTCGCTCAAGCCGGCGGGGACTTCGGGGTGATCGCGCCGCACGGATGACAGCGCTCGAAAGGCCAACGTGAAGTCTGTGCGGTGATCGGCCATGAGGCCGAGCCAATCGCGGGCCAGCTCCTCGTCATCAGGCCCGTTGGATTGCAAACCCAACTTGGATTTGAGCTGGTGTGACCATGCTTTGTGAAATTCGCTCTTGAAGACCTCAATGGCATCGCCGGGCTCTTGTGGATCGTCAAACAAGGGGCGAAGCGCCATGGCCAAGGCATGGAGATTCCAATAGGCGATCTGAGGTTGACGTCCCCAGGCGTATCGCCCTTGGTGATCCGAATGGTTGCAGATGTGGCCCGGGTTGAAGCCGTCCATGAATCCAAACGGGCCGTAATCCAAAGTCAGGCCCAGGATGGACATGTTGTCGGTGTTCATGACCCCGTGGCAAAAGCCCAAGGACTGCCATTGCGCGATGAGCTGGGCCGTGCGACGGGACACTTCTTGCAGCCAAAGACGGTAGGGGCGCGCGCCAGGTTCGGTCTGCTCAAGAAGAGGGCCAAAGAATCGCTCGATCACGGCATCGGCCAGTTGTCTCAATCGGGCGGGGTCTCGCGTGGTGTGGCAGTGGTGTTCAAAGTGCCCAAAACGCAAAAAGCTGGGGGCCACGCGCGTGACGATGGCCGCCGTCTCCTGGGTTTCGCGAAACACTGGCAGGGGAGACCCCACCACCGCAAGAGCCCGGGTGGTGGGAACGCCCAAGGCCGCCATGGCCTCGGAACATAAAAATTCTCGAATGGACGATCGCAGCACGGCCCGTCCGTCGCCCCGGCGTGAAAAGGGCGTGGCCCCACTGCCTTTGAGCTGCAGCTCCTGCGGGCCCAGCGGGGTGTCGATTTCTCCCAGCAAGAGCGCGCGGCCGTCGCCCAAGGCACCGGCCCACACGCCAAACTGGTGGCCCGAATAGGCGGTGGCCAAGGGGGGCGGCTGCCCTGGCCCCAGGCCCGTTCCCGACAGGACAGCCAAGGCCTCATCCATGGCCATCCAGTCTGTCAGCCCAAGCTGTTTTGCAAGGGCGTGGCTGCGTCCCACCCAATGGGGCGCTTCAACAGGCTCGGCCGAGACGTGTTCGAAAAAACCTTCGCCCAATTGGGACATCAGCCCACCCTCGCGCCAGGCGATCAAGGAGCGCAATGGTGTGGCAGGGGTGGCAGGGAAATCCCGGGGGTGGTTCATCTGTGCATTTTGACTGCAAGGACAAGGCCCTGCAGGCTTTCCGGTGAAAATCGTGAGTCAGTTGTCGCTATTGGGAGTCGTCCATGTTGGGCCTCATGCAAGATCAGCCCTTGCTGATTTCATCCTTGATCGAATTTGCGGGTCGGCACCATGCAGACGCCGAGATCGTGTCGCGCCGAGTGGAAGGTGACATCCATCGATACCGCTACGGTGATGCACTGGCCCGCTCTAAGCAGGTGGCCCGTGCCCTCGACCGTTTGAATCTGGCCTTTGGCGATCGGGTGGCCACGTTGGCTTGGAATGGCTATCGCCACTTCGAGCTGTACTTTGGCGTCTCAGGCAGTGGACGGGTCTTGCACACGATCAATCCGCGCTTGGCTGCAGACCAGGTCGCATGGATCGCCAACCACGCAGAGGACCGGGTCCTGTGCTTTGACATGACCTTTTTGCCCATCATCAAAGGCATCTGGCGCCATTGCAAGACGGTGACACATTGGATCGCCTTGTGTGAAGCCGCCGCCCTGCCCACAGACACCGGCATTGAGGGCCTGTGCTCTTACGAACAGTGGATCGCTCCAGAAAGCAATGTCTACGACTGGCCGGTGTTTGATGAGCGAAGTGCGGCAGCGCTTTGCTACACCAGCGGCACCACGGGCAACCCCAAGGGCGCGCTGTACAGCCATCGCTCCACGATGCTGCACGCCTACGGTGCGGCATTGCCCGATGCCTTGTGCCTGTCGGCGCGAGATTGCGTGCTCCCCGTCGTGCCCATGTTCCATGTCAACGCCTGGGGCTTGCCTTATGCCTGTGCCATGACGGGCGCCAAGCTGGTGTTTCCGGGTGGTGCCTTGGACGGTAAATCTGTTTATGACTTGATCGAAGGCGAAGGGGTGACCATGGCTGCTGGTGTGCCCACGGTCTGGCTCGGGTTGCTCAATCACATGGCCCAAGAAAAGGTGCGCTTTTCCACGCTCAATCGCACGGTCATTGGTGGCTCCGCGTGCCCTCCGGCCATGATTCGCACCTTCAAAGACGACTACGGCGTGACCGTGTTGCACGCTTGGGGGATGACGGAGATGTCTCCCTTGGGCACGGTGTGCAACCTCAAGCTCAAGCAGGTGGCTTTGGCAACCGAAGAGCAAATGAGCGTCCTGGTCAAGCAAGGCCGTGCCGTCTTTGGCGTGGAGATGAAGATCGTGGATCCACAAGGCCAGGAGCTGCCTTGGGATGGAAAGGCCAGCGGTGACCTGTTGGTCAAAGGACCCTGGATCATCAAGGCGTACTTCAAAGGGGAAGGCGGTGATCCATTGGTGGGGGGGTGGTTCCCCACGGGCGATGTGGCCACCATCGACGCCGATGGCTTCATGCAGATCACCGATCGAAGCAAGGACGTCATCAAGTCGGGTGGCGAATGGATCAGCTCCATCGACGTGGAGAACATTGCCGTGGCCCACCCGGCTGTTGCCATGGCCGCTTGCATTGGGGTGGCCCACCCCAAGTGGGACGAACGCCCGCTGCTGGTGGTGACCAAAAAGCCGGGGCTGGACGTTTCTCGCCAAGAGCTGCTGGCCTTTTACGCGGGCAAGGTGGCGAAATGGCAAGTGCCCGATGACGTGGTCTTTGTGGACTCGATTCCCCTGGGGGCCACCGGGAAGATGCAAAAGATGAAGCTGCGTGAGCAGTTCAAAGACCACAAATGGCCTTCGGCTTGAAGG
>RFSP01000244.1 GCA_009923895.1 Betaproteobacteria bacterium
GGATTGGGTGCTGGTCCGCTCCAACTGGGGCAAGGGCTTCCGCGCTCCGACCCTGCCTGAGATCTCCAAGTCTGAAGCCACCTTCTTCACGTCGGTCACCGACCCTGAAGATCGCGTCGTCAAGAACATCTCGGGTGTTTATGCGGGCAACCCCACGCTGAAGCCTGAGACCTCGATGAGCCAGACCTTCGGCATCGTGTTGGAGCCGACCAAGAACGTCAACTTGGGCGCCGGCTACTACCGCATCGACTGGCGCAATGTGGTGGGCTCCAAGTCCTTCCAGTCGGTCATTGATGCATCGTGCCCGAATGGGGGTCTGGCCTTCAGCGGTACCCCTTGCCCGTCCACCGACAAGATCATTCGTGATCCGGCCAGCGGCAACGGTGTCGTGACCATCTACTCCGGCTACGAGAACCTGGCTCAGCGTTTGACCAAGGGTATCGACCTGGACGGCACGGTCCGCATTCCGATGGAATCCGGTCGTCTGTCTCTGCGCACCGACCTGACCTACGTGCTGTCCTTCAAGGAAGACGGCACCGAGTACGTGGGCACCAACGGCGGCTACTACACCTACCCGCGCGTGCGTGCCAACCTGTCGGCCGACTGGGACACGGGCGCTTGGGCGGTGACGGCTCGTGCGAACTACACCCACGAGTACAAGCAGGCCTACATCGGCAGCTATGCCACTGCCTACACACTGCCGTACCAAAACGGTGCGATGCCTGCGTTCGTGTCGTCGAACACCACGCTGGACCTCTTCGCCCGCTACCAGGTCACCAAGAACGCCACGGTCTCCGCCTCGGTGATCAACGCGTTCAACAAGATGCCCCCGCTGGACATCGCCTGGTCGTTCTTCTACGACATGAACTTGTACGACATGCGCGGCCGTATGTTCCGCCTGAACTTCAAGTACGTGCTGTAAGGCGCAAGCTCAGCGCCCCTGCGGCCCTGAACTGTTGACCCCAAAGGGCCGCGAGTTTTCTCGCGGCCCTTTTTACGCCAGCGTCACGCTGCCACCCTCTTACCGTTGAGTTTCTCAAGGAGATTCCCCTTGATTCATCGCCGCGATCTTCTCAAGTGGACCCCAAGCTTGGCTTTGGGCCCTGTTTTGGCCCAAGCGCAAGCCCAAGGTCCATCTGCGTCGCAAGCGCCAGGCGTTGGCGCGGCGCCTTTGAACTTGCCCGCGCCGCGCAGCGTGCCCGAGCTGCCCATCGACAACTTCTTCGCCAAGCCCAGCTACGGCTCTTTGGTGATGTCTCCCAGTCAGCGCTACCTGGCGGCTGTGGCCCCGGCCAACAACCGGTTTCAACTGGTGGTGATTGACACCGAGCAGCGCTCGGGCAATCGCGTGACCAATTTGCAGCGCTCCGACGTGTCTTCGGTCCTGTGGGCCAATGACAACCAATTGATCTTCACCACGGGCGACCAACAGGGCTTTGACTTCCGCAGCGACGGCGGCTTGTTCATCGTGGACCGTGATGGCAAGAACGGGCGCACCTTGGTGGAGCCCTTGTTCAATTCCGGCAGCTATGTCCCGCGCATCACGCGTCCTCTGGGGCGCATTCCTGGCACCACCGATGAGATCTTGGTGGAGGCCAACGACCGCAGCGCCGACAGTGTGGACATCTATCGCTTGAACCTGACCACGGGCCGCAAGACCCTGGTCAATATGAACTCTCCCGGCAATGTGTTGCAGTGGTTCCGCGACAAAGACCGCAACCCCCGAGCCGCCCTGTGCGCCGATATCCGCCGCAAGCGATATTGGTTCGCCTACCAAAGCCCGGGGAGCAAAGAGTGGAAGACCTTGAGTCAGTGGGATGAGAACCTGCAAGACGTCATCGTCCCCATCGCCTTTGACCCCGCCAACCCGGCGCAAATGTATGTGGGCAGCAATGTGGGTCGAGACACCTTGGCGCTGTACCGCTTTGACCCCGAGGCGGGCAAGTTGGGTGAGCTGGTCTTGGCCGACCCCCGATACGACTTGGCCTCTTTTGCCTTGATTGGTGCGGGCGGTGGCGCTGGATTGATCTTTGGGGGGTCCGAAGACGAACCGGGCAAGTTGCTTGGGGTGAGCTACATGGCCGAAAAGCCCCGCATGGTGTGGTTTGACGAGGAGGCGGCCAAAACCCAGGCCATGGTGGACAACGCCTTGAGAGACACCATCAACACCTTCAACGTCAATGCCAAGCGCACGCTGGTCTTGGCCCGCTCCGACACCAAGCCGGGCGAGTACTACTTCTTCGACAAAGAAAAACGTCAACTCACGGCCACCGGCATCAGCGTACGCCCTGAGGTGGACCCCAAGACCCGCTGCCCCATGCTGCCTGTGTCATGGACGGCACGCGACGGCCTGCGCATTGACGGATACCTCACCCTGCCTCCCAACTTCACCAAGGGGCAGCCCGTGCCGCTCATCCTCCATCCGCATGGAGGGCCGTGGGCGCGTGACATGTGGCGCTACAACCCCGAGGTGCAATTCATGGCCAATCGGGGTTTTGCCGTGTTGCAACCCAATTTCCGCGGGTCGGTGGGCTATGGCGCCAAGCACCTCAAGCTGAGCTACAAGCAGTGGGGCGCCACCATGATCGATGACATGCTCGACGGCGTGCAGTGGGCCATCGACCAAGGCTTCGCCGACCCACAACGTCTGGGTGTGTATGGCGCCAGCTACGGCGGCTACGCCACCTTGATGGCGATGATCAAGCGGCCCGACTGGTTCAAATGGGGCATCAATTACGTGGGCGTGACCGACATGACCGTTCACCAAGACACGCAGCCGGCTCAAAAGGGCGACTTCTACGAGCTGGCCAAGGCGCTCAACGGCGACCAAAAGGCCGATGCAGATGTCTTTGAGACCCAATCGCCGGCCCGCCAAGTGGCCAAGATCGCTGCTCCGGTCTTTCATGCCTACGGCGGTGAAGATCGCAACGTGGACTATTCCAACGGACGCACCATCCGCTCAGCCTTCGAAAAGGCGGGTAAACCCTATGAATGGATGTATGTGTTGGAAGAGGCCCATGGCTACCGGGTGCAAAAGAACGTGTTGGAGTTCTACTCGCGTTTTGATGCCTTTATCAAGAAACACACACCCGGTCTTGGCAAGGCCTGATGGAGGCGTGGGGTGTCGTACCCAGGCAACACCCCATGCAAGTTGTATGAAATCTTGATGAAACCTTAGGTAATCTCTCGAAATCGCCAAATTCCGTTCGCAAGAGCGGTGTTTGGCGTCCGATCTCATCT
>RFSP01000245.1 GCA_009923895.1 Betaproteobacteria bacterium
GTGGAAAGCGGTCGAGTCGAAGGCCGCCTCAAGCGCAATGAAATGATCCCCAAGGAGAACTTGCGCTCGGGCGATCGTGTGCGGGCCTACATCAGTGGCGTGGATCCCACGCAACGTGGCGCTCAGATCATGCTGTCTCGCAGCGCTCCGGACTTCATGAAGGAGTTGTTCTCGCAAGAAGTTCCCGAAGTGGAGCAAGGCCTGCTGGAGATCAAGAGTTGCGCGCGTGACCCCGGGTCGAGAGCCAAGATTGCGGTCATCTCTCACGACCGGCGTGTGGACCCCATTGGCACGTGTGTGGGTGTGCGGGGTTCCCGCGTGACCGCCGTCACCAACGAGCTGGCCGGTGAGCGGGTGGACATCGTGTTGTGGTCTGAAGACCCGGCCCAGTTTGTGATTGGCGCCTTGGCCCCGGCCAACGTGCAGTCCATTGTGGTGGACGAAGAAAAGCACGCCATGGATGTGGTGGTGGACGAAGAAAACCTGGCCATTGCCATCGGTCGAGGGGGGCAAAACGTGCGTTTGGCCTCTGATTTGACGGGCTGGCGCATCAACATCATGACCGCTGAGGAGTCCGAGGCCAAGCAGTCGGAAGAATTGTCGGGCGTGCGCAAGTTGTTTGTGGACAAACTCGATGTGGATGAGGAAGTGGCTGACATCCTCATCGCTGAAGGCTTCACCAGTCTTGAAGAGGTGGCTTATGTGCCTTTGCAAGAGATGTTGGAGATCGAGTCGTTTGATGAAGACACCGTGACCGAGTTGCGTACCCGCGCCAAAGATGCCTTGCTGACCATGGAAATCGCCAAGGAAGAAGACGTCGATGAGGTCTCTCAAGATTTGCGAGACCTGGAAGGTGTGAGTGCCGATCTGGTGGCACGCTTGGCAGGCCAGGGCATTCACACACGTGATGACTTGGCTGATTTGGCTGTGGATGAACTCACCGAAATGACCGGTTTGGACGACGATGCGGCCCGTGCATTGATCATGAAAGCTCGCGAACACTGGTTCGCCGCCTGACAGGACCGCACCTACTTGAAGTCGACCCCAGGTAACCCAAGGATTCAACCCACATGGCAGTGACCACTGTTGCCCAGTTTGCAGCCCAGCTCAATCGGCCGGTCACTGCATTGATCGAACAACTGCAGTCGGCTGGTGTGGCCAAGCAGTCGCCCGACGACGCGTTGACCGAAAGCGACAAGGAGCGCCTGTTGGAGTTCTTGCGCACGGCGCATGGCACATCCGCACCCGACCGCAAGAAGATTGTTCTCACGCGCAAGAGCACCAGCGAAATCAAGCAGGCCGATGCCTCGGGCAAGGCACGCACCATTCAGGTGGAGGTTCGCAAGAAGCGGACCTTTGTCAAGCGCGATGAGACGGTCGCCGCCGAGGAGCCCTCAGCGCCCGCGGCGCCCGTCATTGACGAAAAAGAGCAACAGCGTCGAGAGGCCGAAGCCGCCGCACAAGCTGCGCTGATCGCACGGCAGTTGGAAGACGCCGCCAAGCGCCAAGAGGAGGCCGAAGCGGCTGCACGGGCGCAACGTGAGCGAGAAGCTGCTGAAGAGGCCGCCAGAGCGGCTTTGGCAGAGCAAGCGAGCGCTCAATCGGAAGCGGCCACGGCGACGCAAAGCAACGCCCCGGCCGAAGAAGCACCGTCTGCTTCGCAAGCGCCTTCCAGCGCCACCGGCTCTGCGGCCGCTGACGCGGTGGCTGAGACCACCGAAGCCACCAAGGCAGACGCTGCATCGAAGCCCGAAGCGCCCAAGGCGGGGTTGCGTGTGGTGAAAGCTGCCGCGGCAGACGCCAGTGCCAAGCAGGCGCAAGCCGATGCAGAGGCCCGCCGTCGAAGGGCCGAAACCGAAGCCGCAGCCATTCGCGAAATGATGTCGCGACCCAAGGCTGTGCTGACCGCTAAAAAACCTGAAGAACCCAAGGCGGCTGACGCTGCGGGCATCAAAGGCACCATACACAAGCCGGCCGCAAAGCCTGGTGCCGCAGCTGCCGGCGCCGCCGCTGGAGCGGGTGCAAAGACGGGCGACAAAAAACAGGTCAAGAGCGAGAAGTTGTCATCGAGCTGGGCCGACGACGCATCCAAAAAGCGTGCGCTCAAGACCCGCGGAGACACGTCTGCCGGCAACCGTCCCGGGTGGAGAGCACCGCGTGGCGGCAAGCGCCAAGACCGAGAGGAAGTGGAAACCACTTTCACGCCGCCGGCCACCGTGCAGGTGCAGGAAGTCCACATCCCAGAAACCATCAGCGTGGCCGATTTGGCGCACAAGATGAGCGTCAAGGCCAGCGAGGTCATCAAGCAGTTGATGAAGCTGGGACAAATGGTCACCATCAACCAACAGCTGGACCAAGAAACGGCCATGATCGTGGTGGAAGAGATGGGCCACAAGGCTTTCGCCGCCAAGCTCGATGATCCAGAGGCTTTCACGGAAGAAGAGCGCGCTGCTCATACGGCCGAGGAGTTGCCTCGGGCCCCGGTGGTCACGGTGATGGGCCACGTCGATCACGGCAAGACCTCTTTGCTCGACTACATCCGCCGCTCGCGGGTGGCAGCGGGTGAAGCAGGTGGCATCACGCAGCACATCGGTGCTTACCACGTGGAGACCCCCCGGGGCGTGATTACCTTCTTGGACACACCGGGTCACGAAGCCTTTACCGCCATGCGGGCACGAGGTGCCAAGGCCACTGACATCGTCATTTTGGTGGTGGCAGCCGACGACGGCGTCATGCCACAAACCAAGGAGGCCATCCATCACGCCAAGGCGGCCGAGGTGCCTTTGGTGGTGGCCATGAACAAGATCGACAAGCCCGAGGCCAATGTGGAACGGCTGAAGAGCGAACTTGTGGCTGAAGGCGTGGTGCCTGAAGATTTCGGCGGGGATTCGCCCTTTGTGCCGGTGTCCGCCAAGACCGGGCAGGGCATTGACGACTTGCTGGAACAGGTTCTTTTGCAGGCCGAGGTGCTGGAACTCAAGGCCCCCACGCAAGCATCGGCCAAGGGCATCGTCATTGAAGCTCGGCTCGACAAAGGCCGCGGGCCCGTGGCCACGGTGTTGGTGCAAAGCGGGACTTTGTCTCGCGGTGATGTGGTGCTGGCAGGTTCCAGTTATGGGCGCGTCAGAGCCATGTTGGATGAGGATGGCAAGCCAATTCAGATCGCCGGACCGTCCATTCCAGTGGAATTGCAGGGTCTGACCGAGGTGCCCCAGGCCGGTGA
>RFSP01000246.1 GCA_009923895.1 Betaproteobacteria bacterium
CCGGTGCCAACCAATTTGAAGTGAGCGGCGCCTTGACCCTCAAAGGCAAGAGCCAGGAGGTCAAGTTTCCGCTCAAGTACACGCCGCAAGGCAGCGTGGGCCTGTTCAGCGGCGGCTTTGTCATCCGTCGCGCGGACTTCTCAATTGGCGAAGGCACGTGGGCCAAGTTCGACGTGGTCGCCAACGACATTCAAGTGAATTTCCAACTCACCGCCATCCCTGGCAAATGACTTTTTAAAAGGAGCTTACCCATGAAGTCAATCCAACGTTCCATCGCCGCTCTGGCTTTCATTGGCGCCGCCGCAACCTCGGCCGTGGCCGCACCGGTCACCTATGCGGTGGACGGCAGCCACACCTTCCCGCGTTTTTCGTACTCGCACTTTGGCTACTCCACGCAGTTGAGCAGCTTCAGCAAGACCTCTGGCACCGTGGTGCTGGACGCCGAAGCCAAGACGGCCTCGGTGGACATCGTCATCGACACCAAGTCGGTCAACACAAACTTTGCGGACTTCAACGAGCACATTCAAGGCGAAGACTTCTTGGACACGGCCAAGTTCCCGAAAGCGACCTTCAAGTCGACCAAGGTGGTGTTTGACGGCAACAAGCCGCAAAGCATTGAAGGTCAACTGACCATCAAAGGCGTGACCAAGCCCGTGACCTTGACGGTGACCAGCTTCCAAGCCATGCCCCACCCCATGTTGAAAAAGCCCGCCATCGGTGCCAATGCCTTCACGGTCATCAAGCGCAGCGAGTTCAATGCCGGCAAGTACGCCCCATACGTGGGCGACGACGTGCGCATTGATATTGCCATTGAAGCCATCGCGCAATAACAACAACGACGGCTGGGCGTCAACATCCGCCGCAGCGGGTGTTGACCGCAGGGCGCCGAGCCAGCCGGCTCACCCGCCCTGACGATGCGGCATTTGATTGCTGCGCATGTCTTCTTCAAAGCCCTCGCGGCTGATGATCTTGACCGACCCGGGCCTGTCTTCCACGGCCCGGTGAGGAATGCGTGAGCCCGTCACTTTGAGGGTGGGGGCGTTGCCCTGAGGCGGCTCGTCGCCAGCATTTTGCGGGGCTGCGGCACAGCCTACCAGCGTCAGGGCAGCCAGGCTGAGTAAAGGCGTTGTCAAGGACATGTATGGAACCCCCAGGTGATGAATCGGAATGATTATCGCCAATCGGGCGGCGCTGTCCATTCGAGCGTCAGCTATGTACCGTCAGCCCTGCCGGATGAATTCGGCTTACGATTGGGATTCTGCTCAGTCAACATCTGCGCATCTTTGAAGACCATGCAACCCTGGGACGTCATTGTGGTGGGCGGCGGCAACGCCGCCCTGTGCGCGGCCATTTCGGCGCGAGAAGCTGGAGCAAGCGTCCTCCTACTGGAGTCTGCACCGCGGGAATGGCGCGGTGGCAACTCACAGCACACCCGAAACATCCGCTGCATGCACGACGCGCCCCAAGACGTGCTCGTGGACAGCTACCCAGAAGAAGAGTATTGGCAAGACTTGCTCAAGGTGACCGGCGGTTTGACCAATGAGGCCTTGGCTCGCATGGTCATTCGCTCCACGGCCCATTGTCGCAGCTGGATGCACAAGCACGGGGTTCGATTTCAGCCCTCGCTGTCGGGCACGCTGCACCTGTCTCGCACCAACGCGTTTTTTATGGGCGGAGGCAAAGCCCTGGTCAATGCCTACTATCGAAGTGCGCAAGCGTTAGGGGTGACCACCCGCTATGACGCCGAGGTCACCGGTTTGGACATTGAAAACGGTCGCTTTCTGGCAGTGCGTCTGGGCGATGAACGCATTGAAGGCCGCGCTTGTGTGCTCGCCTCGGGCGGCTTTGAGTCCAACATCGCTTGGCAGCGCGAGGCTTGGGGTCAAAACCAATGGGGGGAGTGGCCGGTCGACCACTTCTTGATCCGTGGCACCCAATACAACCAAGGGACTTTGCTGAAGTTCATGGAAGGCGCAGGGGCCGACATGGTGGGCGACCCCACCCAAGCCCACTGCGTGGCCATCGATGCGCGCGCGCCCTTGTATGACGGCGGCATCTGCACGCGGGTGGACTGCGTCTCGTTGGGCATCATGGTCAACCAAGACGCTGTGCGCTTTTACGACGAAGGTGAAGACTTCTGGCCCAAGCGTTATGCCATCTGGGGCCGCTTGGTGGCCATGCAACGGGGGCAGATCGGTTACTCCATCATCGACGCCAAAGCGCTGGGCCGCTTCATGCCACCGGTCTTTCCCGGTGAGCAGGCGCAGTCCATCTCAGAATTGGCCACCAAGCTCGGCCTGGACCCGCAAACCTTGACCCACACCGTGCAGACCTACAACGCGGCCTGTCGCGTCGGCACCTTTGACCACACCGCGCTGGACGACTGCCATACCGAAGGCCTGTCGCCCGTCAAATCCCACTGGGCTTTGCCCATCGACAAGCCGCCGTTCTACGGCTTTGCGCTGCGCCCGGGCATCACCTTCACCTACCTGAGCTTGAAGACGGACGACAGGGCGCGCATCTATTTCAGCGACACACCCAGCAGCAATCTGTACGGTGCGGGCGAAATCATTTCTGGCAACGTGCTGGGCAAGGGCTACACCGGCGGGGTGGGCATGGCCATCGGCACGGCGTTCGGCCGGATTGCCGGCACACAGGCGGCGTTGTCTGCTCAGGCCACCCAAGCGGCCAAAGGCGGTCAAATTGCCCTGGCCCCTCACACCCGGTCATCGACATGACGGCACCACCCATCACTTGGATCCAACAAGCGCTCACGGCCGATGAGGCCGAGGTGTCGCGCGTGATGCAAATTTGCAATGCCTGCCGATACTGCGAAGGCTATTGCGGCGTGTTTCCGGCCATGACCCGGCGCATCGACTTTGACATCAAGGCCGACATTCATTACCTGGCCAACTTGTGTCACAACTGCGGCGCCTGCCTGCACAGCTGCCAGTACGCGCCCCCGCATGAATTCGCGGTCAACGTGCCTCAAGCGATGGCCAAGGTGCGAGTGCAAACCTACACCGACTTCGCCTGGCCCACCGCCCTTGGCAAGCTCTACCGGTCCAACGGGCTGACGCTGTCCTTGGCGGTGGCTTTCGGGCTGAGTCTCTTTTTGATGCTGGTGCTGCAAGCGCAGGGCAGCCTTGTGCATGCGCCACTGCAGGGCAACTTCTACGCCATCTTCCCGCACCACACACTGGCC
>RFSP01000247.1 GCA_009923895.1 Betaproteobacteria bacterium
TCACGTGGTCCACACCGACTCCCAGCGCTTCCATGGCGTCGGGGTTCAGGTACACGTTGATCTCGCGCTTGCGTGCACCCACCAGGGTCACCGCTCCCACCCCTCGCACGTTTTCCAAGCGTTTTTTCACCAGCCGCTCGGCCGTGTCAGACAACTCGGTGGGGGTGCGTGAGCCATCGGGGGAGGTCAGCGCCAAGGTGAACACCGGGCGCGACGCCGGATCAAAGCGTTGAATGCGTGACTCTTTCACCTCGGTGCGCAAGGTGGGCCGCACCAGCGCCACTTTTTCTCGCACGTCGTCCGCCGCTTTGCGCCCGTCCATGGAGAGGTCAAACTGAATGATGACCACCGACAAGCCTTCGTAGCTGCGCGAAAAGAGTTGGCTGATGCCCCCGATGGTGTTGACCGCTTCTTCAATGCGGCGAGTGACCTCGATTTCCACCACCTCGGGAGAGGCGCCGGGGTAGTCGGTAGACACCACCACCGTCGGAAATTCCACGTTCGGAAATTGATCCACCTTCAGGCGGTCGATGCCCACCCAACCCAGCACCACCAAGGCCATCATGACCATCACGGCCATGACCGGGTTTTGGATCGAGACGCGCGTGAACCACATGGGGCGTCGTCCTCAGCGCGACGCAGCGGAGGCGGCAGAGGCCGCAGCGGGCTTGCTGCGCCACAGCGTGCCGTCTGTCACGGCACCCACGCGTCCTGTCAACACCCGGGCCCCTTCGGTTAAGCCTGTTATCACTTGAACAGACTCCACACCTGCCACGTCGCCGCGCAGCCCCAGGTCCACCGGCCGCTCCACCACCCGTGAGCCCTCCAAAACCAACACATAAGGACGGGCGCGATCCACCCGCACTGCCGTGGTGGGCACCGTCAGAACGCGCTTGCGGTCCAATTCCACACGGCCCCTCGCAAACAGCCCTTGGCGCAGCGCCGGGTGCGGATCCAACGCCACATAAACCGACACCGTGCGAGAACCCGCCTGAGCCGCAGGGTTGATGCGTGCCACCCGTCCTCGCATCTCTTGGCTCAGGCCATCCACTTTGAGCCTGGCTGGACGTCCCACCTTCAGTGCAGCCACATCCTCTGGGGCCAGTGCCACCTCGATCTCTAGTCGAGACAGGTCCACAATTTCCAAGATGCGGGCGTCCACCGCCGCGCGTTCGCCGGGTTGGGCCAAGCGCTGAGAAATCTGCCCTGAAATCGGAGCCCGCAAGGTCAAGTCGGCTTTCGCTTTGCGCGCCAAATCCACGGCAGCCTGAGCGGCATTCAAAGTGGCCAAGGCTGCCGCCTCGTTGCTGGTCGATGCTTCGAGGGCTGTGGGAGAAATGAATCCCTGGGCCACCAATGCTTTGTTGTTGGTCTGCGTGCGCTGCGCAATGTCCAACTGCGCCCGTGCGGCCTGCGCTTGTTGTTCGGCCTGCCGCAGTCGAAGGTCAAACTCGGTGGGGTCTTGTTGGGCCAGCACCTGACCCGCCCGCACGGCATCGCCCTCACGCACGGCCACGCTCAAGATGTCGGCCGGTTGGCGCGCTTTCACATAGGCACTGTTGACGGCCTTGACCGTCCCCGACACGTCCACGCCCTGCGCCAGCTCCGTCACAGACGCTGTGACCGTGTCATCGTCCCCCAACTCCAAGGCCGCGGGTGCGGGTGCGGAGGCCACGGGCGCAGACGCTGCCGGCTCTGCCTTCTTGGTCGCACGCTGCTGCCACTGGCGCAGCCCAAGACCCATCACGATGGCCACCGCAGCCAATCCCACCAAGAGATTTCGATAACGACGCAAAGGGTTCATAAGCGTAAGCAGAGGTGCACAGAGGCAGATGGGAACAGGGGCAGGGGGCCAAAAGGATGTGAGGCAGCAAGCGGGGCCTGACACCTAGGGTAAACCTGGAGAGTTTATCAGTCGGTACCGTCTTGCAAAGGGGCCGTCGCACGAAGGCCTTTATGATCCCGGGCTTTACGCCAGTCGAGGACCTTGCACGTGGACCCCATGTTGTGGATCAAAGCGGCCATCATGGGCTTGGTGGAAGGCTTGACTGAATTCCTGCCCATCTCCTCCACCGGGGCGCACGGCACAGGGTTTGCGCACCGACCCCACGGCCCAGCGATTTGCCCTCAATGTGCTGGTGGCCTTTGTGCCTGCGGTGATCTTGGGTTTGACCTTTGGCAAGGTCATCAAGGCCCACTTGTTCCATCCCGTTCCTGTGGCCCTGGCTTTCATTGTGGGCGGATTCATCATTTTGTGGGTCGAACGCGGCGGCGTGCATCGACCCTCCCGCGTGGACTCGGTCGACCGCATGAGTGGGCTCGATGCGCTCAAGGTGGGGCTGCTGCAATGCCTGGCCCTGGTGCCGGGCACCAGCCGCAGCGGTGCCACCATCATCGGCGGCATGCTCATGGGGTTGTCACGCTCTTGCGCCACCGAGTTCAGTTTCTACCTGGGCATTCCCACCCTCATGGGTGCTGGAGCCTACTCTGTGTGGAAGGCTCGCTCGGCCTTGCACTGGCACGACGCACCCCTGTTTGCTGTGGGCCTGGTGGTGGCGTTTGCCAGTGCGCTGCTGTGCATCCGCTGGCTCATCCGGTTTGTGTCCACCCACGACTTCCGCGTCTTTGCCTGGTACCGCATTGCTTTTGGTGCGGTGGTGCTGCTCTCGGCTTACACCGGCTGGGTGGAGTGGAAAGACTGAGGCTTTTGAGCGACCCAGAGGGTCAAAGACCTCAATGGGCCATCAGCACCGGAATCGTCATGGATTGCAGCAAGGTGCGCGTGGCGCCTCCCAAAATCCACTCCCGCGCACGGCTGTGACCAAAGCAGCCCATCACCAACAAATCGGCTTCCAAATCGGTGGCTTGAGACAGCAGCAAGTCACCGACGTCGCGTTCTGGCTGGTGAGGTTCGGTGTGGGTCTTCGCATGAATGCCGTGCGACGCCAAATAGGCCACCACCCCCGAACTGGGCTCGTCTCCAAAGGTCACCACCTGCACCTCGGCGGCATGCTTCATGAATGGAAGGGCGGCGGTGAGGGCTCGGGCGGCTTCTCGCGTGGCCTTCCAAGCCACCATCACCCGCTTGCCTATCTCCGCCGGTGCGCCAATGTAGGGCACCACCAGCGCAGGTCGCCCACTGTCGATCACCACCGTTTGCACAAAGTCGCTGGCCATCCC
>RFSP01000248.1 GCA_009923895.1 Betaproteobacteria bacterium
AGGGCTGAGCTCACGCCCGGACCCAGGTGGTTCCATGGGGCCCGTCTTTGAGCTCGATGCCTTGGGCCAGCAATGCCGCACGGATCTCGTCGGCGCGCTTGAAGTCCTTCGCTTGTTTGGCCTGAGCCCGCAGCTCGATTTGCTGCGCAATGTCGGCTTCGCTGAGCTGCACGCCGGCACGCAAGAAGCTTTGTGCGTCTTGCTGCAGCACCCCGAGCACGGCTGCCAAGCCCTTGAGCTGGGCCGCAGCCGCCCGAGCCTGTTCGGGCGAGCTCGCCTTGTGCACCTGCGTGGCCAAGTCAAACAACACGGCCACCGCACCCGGTGTGTTGAAGTCGTCGTCCATGGCCGCCTTGAATCGGGCCGGCGCGTCGTCGGTCCAGCAAATGTCGCTGAAGCCACCGCTTAACCCGGGGGCACTGGCCAACGCCCCGTACAAACGACGCAAGGCATTGCGCGCATCGTCCAAGTGGGCATCACTGAAGTTGAAAGGGCTGCGATAGTGCGTGCGCAGCATGAAAAAGCGCAGCGTTTCACCGTCGTAGCGCTGCAAGACGTCGCGAATGGTGAAGAAGTTGCCCAAAGACTTGGACATCTTTTCGTTGTCGACATTCAAGAACCCGTTGTGCAGCCAATAACGCACAAAGGGGGTCCCGCTCGCACCTTCGCTTTGGGCGATTTCGTTCTCGTGGTGGGGGAATTGCAAGTCCATGCCGCCCCCGTGGATGTCAAAGGGCTGACCCAAAAGGGCGCAACTCATGGCGGAGCATTCAATGTGCCACCCCGGGCGCCCTGATCCGAACGGCCCCTCATATTTGGCGTCGGCAGGCTCTTCGGGCTTGGCGGCCTTCCACAGCACAAAGTCCAAAGGATCGTGCTTGTCGTCATTCACGCCCACACGTTCCCCAGCGCGCAACTCGTCCAAGGACTTGCCCGACAACTTGCCATAACCTGCAAATTTGCGCACCGCGTAGTTCACATCGCCATTGGGGGCGCGGTAGGCCAATCCCTTTTGCTCCAACTGGCCAATGAGTTCGAGCATCTGCGGCACGTACTCGGTGGCGCGCGGCTCGTGGGTGGGCGTTTCAATGCCGATGGCCCCTATGTCGCGCCGCATGGCCGCAATCATCTCGTCGGTAAGGTCTCGGATGGTGATGCCGCGCTCCAGCGCCCGCTTGATGATCTTGTCGTCAATGTCGGTGATGTTGCGCACGTAGGTCACGCGAAATCCGCTGGCGCGCAGCCAGCGATACACCACGTCAAAGGCCATCATCATGCGGGCGTGACCCACATGGCACAGGTCATAAATGGTCATGCCGCACACATACATGCGCACATGCCCCGGTTCCATGGACTCAAAGGGCTCTACCCGTCGGGTGAGCGAGTTGTAGACGTGAAGGCTCATAATCTCGGTCTCAGTATACGAGACCGCCCCTACAGATCATGACTGCCTTGCCTCGTGCGTTTGTTTTTATGTTGGGTGCCTTGCTTTGGGTCTTGACCCAAGCGGCTTGGGCCCAAAAAGTGCGTTTGTCCACCTCGGCAGGCGACATCGTGGTCGAACTCGACCGTGCCAAAGCCCCCAAGACGGTCGACAATTTTCTGGCCTACGTCAAATCGGGCCATTACAGCGGCACCATCTTTCACCGAGTCATCGAAAACTTCATGATTCAAGGCGGCGGCATGACCGCCTCCATGGCGGAGAAGCCCACGCGTGCGCCCATTCCATTGGAAGCCGACAACGGCCTGCTCAATGTGCGCGGCACCATCGCCATGGCCAGGACCTCGGTGCCAGACTCAGCCACCTCACAATTCTTCATCAACGTGGTCGACAACGCGTTTTTGGACGCCGCCAATGCGCGGGACGGTCGCGGATATGCCGTGTTTGGCCGTGTCATCGAGGGCATGGAGGTCGTGGATCAGATCAAGACCGTGCCCACCTCTGCCAAAGGCATGCACCAAAACGTCCCCAATATGCCGATCACCCTCAAGAAAGCCACTTTGGAGCCCTGAACCATGAGCAAACTCGTTGAACTGACCACCAGCGCCGGAGCCATCCGCATTGAATTGGATGCCGAAAAAGCCCCTGTGTCGACGGAAAATTTTCTGGCCTATGTGGCGTCTGGACACTACGACGGCACCGTGTTTCACCGTGTCATTCCGGGCTTCATGATTCAGGGCGGCGGCATGGATGCGCAGATGAAGCAAAAAGCCACCCGCGACCCCATTGCCAATGAAGCCGCCAACGGATTGAAGAACGAGAAATACACCCTGGCCATGGCGAGGACGTCAGACCCTCATTCGGCCACTGCCCAGTTTTTCATCAACACCGCCAACAACGCCTTCTTGGACTTCCGCTCTGAGAGCATGCAAGGCTGGGGTTACGCCGTGTTTGGCCGCGTGGTGGCTGGGCAAGCGGTGGTGGACAAGATCGAGTCCGTCAAGACCGGTCGCAAAGGCTTTCATGACGATGTGCCCGTGGAAGCCATCACCATCGAGAGCGCACGCGTGGTCGAGTGAATCCTTGCCCCTGCCCGGTGATCCACGCCGATGCGCATTGGCGTACGGTGGACTTCATCTCTGACCTGCATCTCAGCGCTGAGAGTCCCGCCACGTTTGCGGCCTGGGAGCGATATCTGCAAGAGACCCCCGCAGACGCTGTGTGGATCTTGGGCGATTTGTTTGAGGTGTGGGTGGGCGACGATGCGGCCCTCAGCCACCCTGACAGTTTTGAGGGGCACTGTGTGCAGGCCCTTAAGCAGGCCACCCAACGTCTGAGCGTGAGCTTCTTGCCCGGCAACCGCGACTTTTTGGTGGGCGACGACTTGTTGGCGCATTGCGGAGTGCTCCGCCTGGCCGACCCCACCGTCTTGCACATTTGGGACCGTCGGGTCTTGGTCAGTCACGGCGATGCCTGGTGCCTGGACGACGTGGAGTACCAAGCATTTCGCCAGCAAGTACGCTCACCGGCCTGGCAAAACGACTTCTTGTCCAAGCCTTTGCTTGAGAGGCAGGCCGTGGCGCGACACATGCGTCAAGCCAGCGAAACTCGCAAATCGGGCCTGCCCGACATGAGCCTGTGGGCCGACGTGGATCGAGACGAGGCCTTGAAGTGGATGGGCGACACCAATGCGGCCGATTTCGTGCACGG
>RFSP01000249.1 GCA_009923895.1 Betaproteobacteria bacterium
TGGGCACAAGGCCACGGTGGGCAATGGCACCATGGTGGCCTTGGCCGCCAGCAGCCCAGAGCAGGTGCAAGCCCTTCACGCCAAGGCGCTGGCCTTGGGCGGACAGGATGAAGGGGCGCCAGGCCCCCGGGGCAAAGGCTTTTATGGCGCTTATTTTCGTGACCTCGATGGCAACAAGCTGGCCGCCTATTGCATGGTTTGAAGTACCTTCTCAGGGCGTGACCCGGTATCCTCCATGCAAGCCGATTTCAAAGGCAACAAAATTAAAGGCAATAAAAGGGCCCTGCCCACCAAGATGTGCTGTGTATGTCAGCGCCCCATGAGTTGGCGAAAGTCGTGGGCCAAAAACTGGGCCGAGGTGAAATACTGTTCTGATGCTTGCCGAAAGAGAAGCAAGCAAGATCACGGCGAGCCTGTTAAATTCAAGTCATGACCTCCCCACCCCAAACCCCCTGCGTCAGTGTCATGTACGACGGGTCGTGCCCCTTGTGTACCCGTGAGATTGCGATCTACCGCAGATCTCCTGCGATTCAGCCCGTTCAATGGGTGGATGTGTCTTCCAAGGAATCGTGGTTGCCGCAAGGTGCCTCACGAGAGCAGCTCATGCAGCGATTCCATGTGGTGACGGCCGAAGGGACCTTGGTGTCGGGTGCGGCCGCTTTTGTTCACTTGTGGCGTCAATTGCCAGGCTGGCGCCATCTGGCCAGGGTGTGTCAATGTCCTGGGGTGATTCCACTCATGGACGTGATGTACGACCTCTTTTTGCGGTGGCGCCCTCATTTGCAGCGATGGGCCCAGCGCAAAGACGTGGCTCGGGATCGAGGCTCGGTTTGAAGCCTGCAGAATGATCCACATCTTTGAAGTCACCTGTCCCTTCTTTGCTCTCGTCCTCTTGGGCTGGGCTGTGGGGCGTCGCGGTTGGATTTCTCTCGATGCGATTCCGGCGCTGAACATATTTGTCTTGTACTTTGCGCTGCCGTGCATGTTGTACCGATTTGCCGCTGCCACCCCCATCGCGCGCCTGTTTGATGCCACTGTGTTTGGTACCTGGTGGGTGTGCGCCATCCTGATGACGGGGCTGGCCCTGTTTGCAGCGCGTCGGTGGGGGATCGGCTGGAACGATGCAGCATTTGGTGCCTTGGTGGTGGCATTTCCCAATTCAGGATTTATCGGGGTGCCCTTGATGGTGGACTTGTTGGGTCCGGGGGCAGCGGCGCCCGCCATCGCGGCCATTTCGGTGGACATGATCTTCACCACTTCGCTTTGCATTGCGATTTCCAGGTTGGACTCCGCAGGTTCACACGGCGCCAAGCGTGCAGCGGTTCAGGCCTTGAAAGGCGTGGCGGCCAACCCATTGCCTTGGGCCATTGTGGTGGGCTGCTTGGTGAATGGCACCGACACCCAATTGCCGCAGGCCTTGCTCAAACCTGTGACCATGCTCGCCGATGCGGCGTCTCCCACGGCGTTGTTCACGCTGGGCTTGGTCTTGGCACGCCCTGCGTCGCGAGTGGGCGCGATCGGTGCATCTTCGACGCAGCGCAGCGACGTGCCGTTGGTGGTGGGACTCAAACTGATTTTGCATCCGCTGGTGGTATTTGCCGCCGGACAAACGGCGATGGCGATGGGGGTCCCACTGGATCCCTTCGCGGCCCTGGTTTTGACCTTGATGGCCGCACTGCCCAGTGCCAGCAATGTGACCATGTTGGCCGAGCGCTTTGGCGCTGATGCCCGCCGTATCGCCCGCATCGTGCTGATATCGACGACACTGGCGTTTGTGACCTTCACCTCGGTCGTGGCCGTATTGACCCGTCCGACGTGAAAGCGGTTGGCGGGTAGACCTGGCTGGCAAACTGAGATCGCGTCTAGGTTCAATACACCCTCAAAGAGGATCCCACCTTGTCCCCAGCGATTTACTGCGCCTTCTTTTTTACGGTGGCTTTGCTGGTGACCACGGCTTACTTCTTGATGGGTGGCCTTCCGCTGCTCATCCTCAAGCACGACGTTCCACTGGATTCACGGTTCATACGCAGTTTCTTCAACCTCTATTACCGTTTGGCCATGGCGTTCTCGCTGGCGTCGGGCTTTCGCCCTCGCGGTGACGGATTAAAACCGCGTCGGGCTTTCGCCCTCGCGGTGACGCATACGTCTGTCATTGCGAGGAGGCCGCAGGCCGACGCGGCAATCTATCTACCCACCCCAGTTAGACTTCACCATCATGGAATCCCTGGTCCTATCCACCGGCGTGGTCGCCCTCGCCGAAATCGGCGACAAGACGCAACTCTTGGCTTTTATTTTGGCGGCGCGCTTCAAAAAGCCCCTGCCCATCATTGCGGGCATTTTGTTGGCCACGGTGGTGAATCACGGCTTGGCCGGCGCGCTGGGCGCTTGGATCACAGCCACCATCAGCCCCAGTGTCCTGCGTTGGGTCTTGGGCCTTTCCTTCATTGGCATGGCCGTTTGGACGCTCATTCCTGACAAGATCGAAGAGGAAGAGACCCAGGTGGCCCAGAAGTGGGGCGTGTTTGGTGCCACCTTGATCACGTTCTTTTTGGCGGAGATGGGCGACAAAACCCAGATCGCCACCGTGGCACTGGCGGCGCACTACCAAGCCCCGGTGATGGTGGTGGTCGGGACCACCTTGGGCATGTTGGTGGCTGACGTGCCGGCGGTGTTTGCGGGAGACAAGCTCGCTAACAAGATCCCGATGAAGCTGGTTCACTCGATCGCGGCGGCGGTATTTGCCCTCTTGGGTGTGGCCACCTTGCTGGGGGTTCTGGCTCTGGTGTGCTGGCCGGCCGCGCTGGGCTTCATTGCGATCTGGTTGTCGACGGCGGCCTTGTTCCGCTATTCTTCCCTTGCGGCTCTGGTGGCGAGTGCCGCTGTGCCCGTGATGGTGTATCAGTTGTCTCCCGACGGTTCCGAGGCTTTTGTTTTTGCGTTCCTCGTTGCGTTGCTGTGGCTCAAGCACAGCACCAACATCGCCCGTTTATGGGCCGGAACCGAAGGCAAAATCGGAGCAAAAGGGTGAATGGCGAACAGGACCGCGATCTATTCCAACTGCAACTGACCGACAAACAACGCCTTGACTGGCTCAGGCTGATCCGAACCGACGGCATCGGTCCGCGCATGTTCCAGACGCTGGTCAACCGC
>RFSP01000250.1 GCA_009923895.1 Betaproteobacteria bacterium
TTGTTGTAGGTGGCTGGGTTGGCTCGGTTGAAGTCGACGTTGATGACCGAAGAGTCGGCGGGCAGGTTCAGACCCAACTGGATCTTGGTGGTTTCAACGGCCTGACCCGAGGTCTTGGGCGGAATGATGAGTGCTGACAGGTTGGTCAAGTCCGCCTTGCCGGACGAGTCGACCGACGCTGCCATGAGTCGCTGGCCGGTGGAGTTGACCACGTTGTTTTGATCGTTCAGCGTGAACGAGCCGTTGCGGGTGTAGACGTCTTGCAAGCCGTCGGGCGACTTCAGCGGGAAGAAGCCATCACCGGTAATGGCCAGGTCGAGCGAGTTGCCGGAGGTGGACACGTTGCCCTGGCTGAACTCTTGGCTCACCTGCTTGAGCGACACACCCTGACCGATGTTGCTCGAAGATTTCTGCAACGGCGAGGTAGAGAAGATGTCGCCGAAGTCTGCGCGAGAGCGCTTGAAACCGGCCGTACCCACGTTGGCAATGTTGTTGGCCGTGACGGCCAACTGCGCCGTGGCGGAGTTCAAACCGGTCAGAGAGGTATAGAACGACATGTTTCAGTTCCTTCGCGTAGAGATCAGGTCAGAGAGTCAGTGCTTGGGACTCAATCAATCAGAGATGTGTTTGACTTCAGACAACAAAATCGTGCCGCCGGAGCTCAGCTCCAAGGTGACAGCCCCATTGATGTCGCTGGTTGACAGGCCGGTGACTGACACCAAGGTGTCGACCGGCACGGAGGTGGTCTTGCCGTCTATCACGGCTTGTGCTTTGAACTGGTAATTGCCTGGCGCCACGCGGTTGCCCGCGAGGTCGGTGCCGTCCCAGGTGAATTCGACGTTTCCGGCAGGTGTAGCGCCCGCAATCAATTCTTGAACCAGGTTGCCCCTGGCGTCATACACATTGAGCTGGATGCCGGTGGCATCACCTGACAAGTTGATGCTGGCACCCACATCTTCGCCTTCGCGCAGTTGGGCCGGAGCACCGCTGACGGCCACGCGCTTACCAATAAGCGCCGCGCTGCTGAGTAGTCGCTCGCCCGACAAGCTGTCAACCAACTGCGTCATGGAGTTTTGCATGTTGGTGCTGGCTTCCAGCTGTGAGAATTGAGCCAACTGGGCCACAAAGGCCTCGTTCTTCACCGGATCCAAAGGGTCCTGGTTCTTGAGCTGCGCAGTGAACAGTGTCAGAAAGTCTGACTTGCCCATCTCGGCACCGTTTTTGGAGGCCGGCTGGTTCTGAATGTCTTCATACCGTGTCACGTTCTTCAGCAAACTGGAAGACGTGAGTGGCATGGCGCTTGAGTTCAAGTTGGATGCAATGGTGTCGGAGCTGCTCATGGCCGTTTGATCCCTCAAGCCTTGGTGATGTCGAGCGTGCGCATCATGAGTTGACGCGCCGTGTTGATGACTTCGACGTTGTTTTGATAAGAGCGCGCCGCCGCCATCATTTCGACCATCTCGGTCACCTCGCTCACGTTGGACTTGTAGACATAGCCGTCTTTGTCAGCCAACGGATTGGAGGGATCGGACACGCGTCGTGCGGGCGCGGGATCGTCTTCAATACGATCCACCTTGACGCCGCCCACATAAGCCGCACCGGCATGGGCCTGCTGCGCATCCATGAGGGCCTTGAAGACCGGTCGCTTGGCGCGGAATGCTTCTTTTTCAGAGCCTGCCACCGAGCCAGCGTTGGCCAGGTTGGAGGCGGTGGCGTTCATGCGGGTGATCTGCGCGTTGAGCGCCGTACCGGCCACACCAAAGATATTTTCAAAGGACATCTTCAGTCTCCTTTGAGCGCTTTGCGGATGCTGCTCACCCGGTTTTCCAGGAAGCTCAGCGTTGCTTGATAGTCGGCTGCGGCGCGACCGTAGTTGGCTTGCTCCACGCTGGTCTCCACCGTGTTGCCGTCAAAGGCGGTGTTGAAAGGCACGCGGAATTTCATGCCATCGGGTTGCGTCATGTCGCCACGGGTCATGTGGTTGGCCTGGGTGGCCACCATCTGGCTGTCGGTTTGCACCGTGCGGTTGAGCACGGCCCTGAAGTCAATGTCACGAGCCTTGTAGTTAGGCGTGTCGGCATTGGCGATGTTGCGCCCAAGGGTCTCCAAGCGGGTGGTGCGTACACGCAGCGCCTGCTCATGGATACCGAATGCGTTGTCCAACAACTTCATGGTGATTGATGAATGACAGAACTCAAGAAAAAATGACTCGGGTCGATAGGTGCAAGTCGCGTGCCATGGCTGGCTGTCGGCTTTTTGGAGATTTGCCCCAAGCGAAGCGGCAAGATTTGTCGCTCGGGCTCGGTCAGCGGCAAGAGCTTGCCGGGGGGCTTGAGCGGTGCAGCGAGTCCGTGGATTGCCGCGTCGCTACGCTCCTCGCAATGACTGCTTGGGTGACTCTGCCTGTCATTGTGAGCGCCGCAGGCGCGTGGCAATCCACCCGTGGTCTGCCATCGGCTTCAGCGACTGAACCGCCCCGAGTTCAGTACCGCAGGGGTCCAGCCCGACAAGCGCGTGCTCAAGGGCTCCAGGTCAGCAAAGGCGACCGTGGTGGCCTGTGCATAGGCCCTGGCCGCCAAACGGGCCGAGCGGCCCGGGGATGCGACAGTCTCACCGTTGAGTGCGCTTTGTGCGTAGTCGTGCAAGCCTGCCACGATGGAGGCCCGGGTGATGGGTGCGCGAGGGTCTTGGCCCACGTGCAGCACAGCCGCTTGGGGGCCGGGGATCTTGAGCGGCACGTCTTTGCGCGTTTCGGCGCGGGCTGCCGGCTGCAGGACCGTTAAATACAGCTCATCCAGAGAGAGCTTGCCGTTTCGCTGGTCCAGCCCGTTGTGTTCAAAGTAACGGTCGACCAGTTCGAGTTGCTGCAGCAAGTCCATGCCCAAAATGGCGCGGGGCTGGTCGGCCATGCCCACGGCGGCTGCGCCGCGTTGAGGGCCATCACAAAACTGAATGATGCCGTGACAGCGGCCGTTGCTGGCGGCGGGGTTCATGCCGCCACTTTCAATCAGTGTCAGGCGGGCAAAGTCATCGGGCTCAAATCCATAGCGCCCGGCCATGGCCAAGATGCGGTCCCGTGCGGCTGGGGCCTGCTCCACCGAGACAAAACCTTTGTCGACGGCCCGCTGCAGCGTTTTGTCCAAAATCTCG
>RFSP01000026.1 GCA_009923895.1 Betaproteobacteria bacterium
CCAACGTCAGCGTGCACACGAATGCGCAAACCACCGAAATCGTGGGCGACGGCAGCAAAGTCACGGGGCTGCGCTACCGCGACCGCGCGTCGGGTGAGGAGCACCCAGTGGCGGTGGCCGGGGTGTTCGTGCAAATTGGCCTGGTGCCCAACACCGAATGGCTGCAAGGCACACTCGAGCTCACCCGCCATGGCGAGATCGTGATCGATGAGCGTTGCGCGACCAGCATGCCCGGGGTGTTTGCGGCCGGCGACGCCACCACGGTGCCCTACAAACAAATCGTGATCGCCAGCGGTGAGGGCGCCAAAGCGGCCCTGTCGGCCTTTGACCACCTGATCCGCACGCCAGCCCCAGGCCAAGTGGCCGACAAAGACGAGGCCGAAGAGAAGACCAAAGAGAAGGCCGCCGGCAACAGGGTCATTGAAGAGCCGCAAGCGGCCTGAAGCGAAGCAAAGCGACAATGCGGGTTTGCTGAAGGAGAGCACCATGAAGCCGTTGTCCGCTCAACCCCGTCGCATGGCCTTGGCCCTGTCTGTGGTCTTCCTGGGCGGCTTGGGCCTGCTCACATCGCCTGGCGTGCGGGCCCAAACCCCGGCCGCAGGGAGCACGGGAACGGGCACGGGGAGCGGTGCAGGCTCTGCGGCATGCCCGACCGTGCTGCAACACACCGTGCCGCGTTTGCAAGACGAAAAGCCGCAGTCGTTGTGCCAGTACGCCGGCAAGGTGGTGTTGGTGGTCAACACCGCCAGCTATTGCGGCTTCACTTCTCAGTACGAGGGCCTGGAGGCCCTGTACGCGAAGTACAACGCGCGCGGCCTCGTCGTGTTGGGCTTTCCCTCGAATGATTTTGGTCAGCAAGAGCCGGGCAGCAATCAGCAGATTGCCGACTTTTGCAGCAACACCTACGGGGTGAAGTTCCCCATGTTCGCCAAAACGTCGGTGGTGGGCAAAGGCGCGCACCCCTTGTACGCGCAATTGGCGCAAGCCACTGGCAAGACACCCAAGTGGAACTTTCACAAGTACCTCATCGACCGCCAAGGCAAGGTGGTCGACAGCTTCATGAGCATGACCGGGCCCAGCAGTTCCGGGCTGGTCAAGGCCATTGAGACCGCCTTAGGCGGGTGAGCTCAAGGTGGGGTAGTCGGTGTAGCCCGCCGCCCCGCCGCCATACAGCGTTTTGACATCCAGCGCGTTCCACGCGGCGTCTTCGCGCAGACGCCTGCCCAGGTCGGGGTTGGCGATGAAGCCCTTGCCAAAAGCCACCAAGTCGGCTGCCCCTGAAGACACGGCCTCCAAGGCCATGGCCCGCGTGTAGCCGTTGTTGACCATCCAAGCGCCTGGGAACTTCTGACGCAAGCGGGCGTAGTCAAAAACCGCCACATCGCGCGCGCCGCCCGTTTGCCCTTCCACCACGTGCAAGTAAGCCAGGCCCAGAGGGCTGAGTTGGCTCACCACATGGTCATACAGTGCTTGGGGATGGGAATCGGGGGCCGCGTCATTGGAAGGCGTCACCGGCGACAGCCGCAGGCCCGTGCGACCTCCCCCAATGGCCGCTGAAACCGCCCGCATCACCTCCAACAAGAACCGGGCACGGCCTTCAACACCGCCACCGTAGGCATCGGTGCGGTCATTGATGCTGTCACGCAAAAACTGGTCGATCAAATAGCCGTTGGCGCCGTGGATCTCCACCCCGTCAAAACCCGCCTCCCTCGCGCGCAGCGCCGCGTCGCGGAATTGGTTCACGATGACGGGAATTTCCTCGGTGGCCAGGGCGCGCGGCGCTGAGCAAGGGGCAAAGCCTCCTGCGATGTAGGTCTTGGTGGTGGCCGCCCGGGTGCTGGGCGCCAAGGGGGCTTGTCCTTGGGGCTGCAGCGACACGTGTGAGATGCGTCCCACATGCCACAGTTGCACCACGATGCGCCCTCCGCGCGCATGAACGGCATCGGTCACGCGACGCCAGTTCGCCACCTGCTCGGCCGTGTGCATGCCGGGGGTATCGAGGTAGCCATGGGCTTGCGCGCTCACCGGTGTGCCCTCGGTGACGATCAAACCGGCCCCCGTCGCAGGGTCGGCACGCTGGGCGTAGTACTCAACCATGAGTTCGGTGGGCACTTGGCCGGCACCTGCACGGTTGCGGGTCAATGGAGCCATCACGATGCGCGTGGACAGGTCGATGTCGCCAAGCCGGATCGGATCAAAAAGGGTGGGCATGAGGGTTCAATCAGAAAAAGAGAAAAGGATTCGTGGAATTCTTTCAAGCCTAACTGAAGTCGGACATGTCCAGGGTTTCGCGCGCGCATTACAGTCGGGCATGCTTGCTTACCGTCACGCCTTTCATGCCGGCAACCACGCCGATGTGCTCAAGCACCTGGTCTTGCTGCTGGTGTTGGAGCACATGAACCTCAAAGACAAGGGCTACCGGGTGGTGGACACCCATGCCGGTGCCGGGGGGTATTCGTTGCGCGGCGCCTACGCGCGCAAGAAGGGTGAATTTGAAAACGGCATTGGTCGCTTGTGGTCGCTCAAGGCACAGGCTCGAGCCCAAGCGCCCCTGCCAGTGGGCCACTACCTGCGTCTGGTGGAGGCATTCAATGGCCGAACAGAACTCCACCCCACGTCGGCCGCGTCAGAGGGTGACTCTGCCCCACACCCTTCTCTCAAACAATACCCCGGCTCCCCCGCACTGGCCCAGGCCGTCAAGCGCCCTCAAGACGAGCTGAACCTCTTTGAGATGCACCCCACTGACTTTCGGATCCTGTCGTCCTGGGCGCAGGACGAACGGGGGGTGAGCTGCGCCATGGCCGATGGGTTTGCAGGCCTGAAGTCCAAGCTGCCTCCGCCCACGCGGCGCGGCGTGGTGCTCATCGATCCGCCCTACGAGCTGGAACGCGACTACGGGCGGGTCGTGGCCACCTTGCGCGAGGCATTGGAGCGTTTTTCTGACGGCACTTACCTGATTTGGTATCCGCAGGTCAGCCGGGTGGAAGCCGCGCAATTGCCCAAGCGCCTTTCCGCCGTGGCACCCAAGGGCTGGCTGCATGCCCGGCTCACGGTCCAGGCGCCTGACAAAGAGGGGTTTGGATTGATGGGCAGTGGCATGTTCGTGATCAACCCGCCCTACACGCTGCACGGCGCGCTATCGACCCTGCTGCCCTGGCTGCATGCCCAACTCAAGCAATTTGATGGGGGTGGGTGGCTGCTGGACCAAAAAGCCGTGTGAGGCCGCAAAGTCCACGCAGCCTTCAATCCACCCCACGCAGCCGTTCGGCTTTGAAGCGGCCACGAAACGACTCAAACTCGCCCGCATCAAGCGCGTCGCGCACTTCTTGCATCAGGTTGACGTAATAGTGGAGGTTGTGAATGCTGGCCAGCATGGGGCCCAGCATTTCGCCACAGCGATCCAGATGGTGCAAGTAAGCGCGGCTGAAACCGCCGCTCACGCGGCCATTGGCGTCGGTGTCGCCCTTGCAGGTGTAACAGGCGCATGTGGGGTCCAAAGGCCGGTCATCGGCCTTGTGGCGGGCATTGCGGATCTTGAGGTCGCCAAAGCGTGTAAACAAGTGGCCATTGCGCGCATTGCGCGTGGGCATGACGCAATCAAACATGTCCACGCCGCAGGCCACGCCGTCCACCAAGTCTTCAGGCGTGCCCACGCCCATCAAGTAGCGAGGCTTGTGGGCGGGCAGGCGATGGGGCGTGTGCGCCATGATGCGCAGCATGTCTTCTTTGGGCTCGCCCACACTCACGCCCCCGACGGCATAGCCGGGCAAATCCAGCTCCACCAGAGACGACAAGGATTCTTCCCGCAAGGCTTCAAACATGCCCCCCTGGACAATGCCGAAAAGCGCATTGGGATTGCCCAGCCGCGCAAATTCAGCCTGGCTGCGCCGCGCCCATCGCAGACTCAAAGCCATGGACGCCCGCGCTTCGTCGCACGTGGTGATGTGTCCTTGAGTTTCGTAGGGCGTGCATTCGTCAAACTGCATGACGATGTCGGAATTCAACACCGTTTGGATTTGCATGCTCACCTCCGGGGTGAGCATGAGCTTGTCGCCATTGACGGGCGAGGCAAAACGGACGCCCTCCTCGGAGATCTTGCGCATCTCCCCGAGCGACCAGACTTGAAACCCCCCGGAGTCGGTCAAGATGGGGCGGTCCCAGCGCTCGAACCCATGCAAGCCCCCCAGGGCCTGCATCACATCCAGTCCCGGGCGCATCCACAGGTGAAAGGTGTTGCCCAAGATGATTTGGGCACCCATTTCCTTCAACGAGCGAGGCGTCACCCCCTTGACCGTGCCGTAGGTGCCCACGGGCATGAAGATGGGCGTTTGCACCACGCCGTGGTTGAGGGTCAGCCGGCCACGGCGGGCCAAGCCCTCGGTTTTGAGGAGGTCAAATTTCAGCACGGTGTGGATTGTCTGCGGTTCAAGAGCATGGCGTCGCCATAGCTGAAAAATCGATAGCGCGAAGCAATGGCATGGGCGTACACGGACTTGATCTGCTCATGCCCCGCAAAGGCGCTGACCAGGACCATCAGGGTGCTCTTGGGCAGATGGAAGTTGGTGATCAGGGTGTCCACCACCCGAAACTGAAAACCAGGCGTGATGAAGAGTGACGTCTCACCCGAGGTGGCCTGCAGGGTGCCGGGCGCTGGCGACATCAGCGCGGCAGACTCCAGGGAGCGCACCGTGGTCGTGCCCACCGCCACCACACGTCCCCCTTTGGATCGGGTCTCTTGCACGGCTTGGACGGTGGCCTCGCCCACCTCAAACCACTCGCTGTGCATGCGGTGATCTTCCAGGCGCTCCACGCGCATCGGCGCAAACGTGCCGGCACCCACATGCAAGGTGATGCGGGCCTGCCGAACCCCCCGGGCGGTCAGGGCCGACAGCAACGGGTCGTCAAAGTGCAAGGAGGCTGTGGGGGCCGCCACGGCCCCGGGTCGCTGAGCAAACACGGTTTGATAACGGCGTTCGTCGTCGTCCTCGTCGGCGTGCGTGATGTAAGGCGGCAGCGGCACGTGGCCGTGGGCGTCGAGCAAACTCAAAGGATCGCTGGGAAATCGCAATCGAAACAGCGATTCTTCAGGACCTCCGCGGCCCACCACCTCGGCTTCGAAGGCCTCGGCCAAAGTCAATACCGATCCCGGGCGGGGCGCCTTGCTGGCCCGCACGTGCGCCCAGACCTCGCAAGCAGGCAGGACGCGCTCCACCAAGACCTCCACCGCGCCCCCCGTGGTTTTGCGTCCAAACAACCGCGCCTTGATCACACGGGTGTCGTTGAAGACCAGCAGGTCTTGCGGCTGGAGCAAATTCGACAGGTCTCGAAAGACGCGGTCCACTGGCGGCCATTGCCGAGCGTCTAGCAAACGCGAGGCGCTGCGCTCGGCGGCGGGGTGTTGCGCCACCAACTCGGGCGGCAAGTGAAAATCGTAATCGCTGAGCATGGGCTGCAGGCTTGACCGGCCTCGGCCATTGTTGAGGCGAGAATTGTCCCATGAGCGAGGCTTCCTCACCTGCCGCATCCAAACCCTTGTCTGGGCCCCAGCGTGGCATGCGCCAGTTGGGGCTCGTGCGCGACATCGACCTGGCGCTGCATCTGCCCTTGCGCTATGAGGATGAAACGCAAATCACCCCCATCGCCCAGCTTCATGCGGGCGAGTCCGCGCAAGTGGAAGGGGTGGTTCGCAGCAGTCGGGTGGAGTTTCGGCCGCGTCGGCAGTTGGTGGTGTCCATCGAGGACGGATCGGACAGCCTGGTGTTGCGCTTTTTGAATTTTTACGCGTCGCACCAAAAAACTCTGGCGCAGGGATGCCGCGTGCGCGTGCGCGGCGAAGTGCGCGCTGGATTTTTTGGTCGGGAAATGGTCCACCCCAGTTTCAAGGCCGTGGACGCGAGCGCCAGTCTGCCCACCACCCTCACACCGGTGTATCCCACCACCGCACAACTGCCTCAGGCTTATCTGCGAAAGGCCATCGCTTCGTCGCTCAAGCGGGCCGATTTGCGCGAGGTGTTGCCCACCGAGGTCCTCCCTCAGGGGTTGCCGTCATTGAAAGACGCCCTGCAGCAGTTGCATCTCCCAACGGCCCACGTGAATCTGTCGCACTTGGAGGATCGCAGCCATCCGGCGTGGCAGCGCTTGAAGTTCGAGGAGCTGCTTGCGCAGCAGCTGGCCCAAACCCAGGCCCGCTTGGAGCGCCGTGCGCTGAAGTCTCCTCGCCTTTGCGCTCGCAGTGCCAGCACCGATGCGCACGCAGACCCATCCGATTTGCCAACGCGTTTGCTCAAGGCCCTGCCGTTCGCATTGACGGGCGCACAAGAGCGGGTGGTCATGGAAATCGATGCCGACTTGTCCCGCGAGCACCCCATGAACCGCTTGCTGCAAGGCGATGTCGGCTCCGGCAAGACCGTGGTGGCGGCTTTGGCGGCCACGCGCACCATCGACAGCGGCTGGCAATGTGCCCTGATGGCGCCCACCGAGATCCTGGCAGAGCAGCACTTTGGCAAGTTGGTGCAGTGGTTGGAGCCGCTGGGCGTGAGGGTGGCTTGGCTGAGCGGCAGTCGCAAGGGCAAGGCCCGCTTGAGCACCTTGCAAAAGATCGCCGAACTCGACGTCGATCTGGTGGTGGGCACGCACGCGGTCATTCAAGAAGACGTGCGGTTTGCTCGCTTGGGCTTGGCCATTGTGGACGAGCAGCACCGCTTTGGCGTGGCGCAACGTCTGGCATTGCGGCACAAGCTTGACGATGCCGCGCTGGGGCTCGAGCCGCACCTGCTCATGATGAGTGCCACGCCGATCCCACGCACTTTGGCCATGACGTATTTCGCCGACCTGGACGTGAGCACCCTCGATGAACTGCCGCCCGGCCGCACACCGGTGGTCACGAAAGTATTCTCCGAGGGCAAACGTGACGAGGTGATGGCCCGCATTCGCGACGAGGTGGCTCGGGGCCGCCAGGTCTATTGGGTCTGCCCACTGATCGAAGAGTCCGAGGCCGTGGATTTACAAAATGCCACGCAAACCCATGCCACTTTGAGTGCCGCACTGCCACAGGTGGGGGTGGGGCTCTTGCATGGTCGCATGCCGGCCGCTGAAAAGGCCGCCGTGATGTCGCTGTTCACACAAGGCCAGTTGGCAGTGTTGGTGGCCACCACCGTCATCGAGGTGGGCGTGGACGTGCCCAATGCCAGCTTGATGGTCATTGAACACGCTGAGCGGTTTGGATTGGCACAACTGCACCAATTGCGAGGCCGCGTGGGGCGCGGGGCCGTGGCCAGTGTGTGCGTCCTGCTCTACACGCCGCCCCTGTCTGAATCGGGCAAAGCCCGCTTGAGGGCCATGGCCGACACCCACGACGGCTTTGAGATTGCCAGACGTGACTTGGAAATTCGAGGGCCGGGTGAATTTCTTGGGGCTCGTCAAAGCGGCGACCAGCTCTTGCGATTCGCGCATTTGCAAGAGGACCTGGCGTTGTTGGAACAGGCCCGCCGGGTCGCCCCACGACTGCTGGCCCAGCACCCCCAAGCCGCCCAAGCCCACATGGACCGGTGGCTGGGCGGCAAGGCCGAGTTTCTTAAAGCCTGATCAGGGCGTTGTCGATGCTGAGGCAAACAGGTGCCACAAGCGCACCGCGTCCAACATCGGGTCCTTGGCGGACTGGGCCAGTTCTAAAGTGGCGCGCAAGGTGGCGCGGGCGGCGTCTTTGCGGCCGACCAGCCACTGGGCCACCCCCAAGTGCATCTGCGCCTCGATAGGCCGCTTGAGACCTCCTCGACTGACCCCTTGCTCTATCAAAGCCAAACCCCGCTGCGCGGACCCCGCAGGCGCGCCCACGGGCAACGCCGCCACTTCGGCCCACCCCAGATCCACCAGGGCCTCTCCGCTGCTCGCTTTGAGCGCGGCCGCTTCGGCCGCCTTGCGGTCCGCCTGATCCAGTTGGGCCGCTTTTCGGGCCTGGTCCAGCAGCTTTTGTTGATTGGATGCCCGGGGTCCTTTGGGATAGAGGCCCTTGGCCATGCCCTCCTCGGCCACCGCCAGCGCTTCTCCCGGTTGGCCCAGGCGCAAGGCCGTTTCCACCATGCCTTCACGCGCATCGGCGTCGCTCAGTCCCCCCGTGGCTCGCAACACGCGGAAAGCTTCGATCAGGATCCGGTCGTTGTCGCCAGCGCGTTGGGCCACCGGGGCCACCAGCGCGGCCCAATACTCCTGCTTGGAAAATCGCGTGGCCAAACGCTCCAAGGTCGCCTCGGCCGCTGCATCGCTCAGCCGGCGCTGCAGCTGCCACTGCAGCCGCACTTGTGCTTCTGGCACGGCCCGCCCCGCCGCATCTGAAGCGCCAATGCGAGAGCTCAGGGCCGCCAGCGCGCCCCGTTCATCTCCGGTGGCCAATTGCGACTGAATGCGCATGAGCGGCACGTTTTCATTGGGACCTTGAATGTCAATGTAACGCTGGGCCCACTTGAGCACCCGCGGGTGATCTTTTTCTTTGGCCGACACCCCCACCAAGGCTTCGATGAGGGAAGGCTCATCGGCCTTGGCCACTTGGCCGGTGGCCATGGCCGCCTCCAGCGAGCTGATCACGACCGCACTTTGACCTTGCCGCTGGGCCAACGCCGCACGTGTGCGCTCCAACACCATGGTCTCAAAGGGGGTGAGTTGCGCCACTGCGGCGGCCACGGCGAGCTTGGCTTGAGCCTCTGCCAGCTTGCCCTCTCGAAACAGGGTCTGCGCCGCCTCAATCGGGTCGGCGAATTCGGCCCGCACATTGGGCGCCGGTGGAGTGGCAGTTGTCGACGCGGCCGCCGCTTCGGAGGCCTTGCGCGCCGCAGCAGCAGCCACCTGCGCCGAAGCCGGTGGCACAGCCAGACTCGCAGCAACACCCAGCCCCAAGATCCATCGGGTCACCGCAGGCGCGAAACAGTACTGAGCACGTCCCCTCGGGGTCTCTAAACGCGGCATGACATCCATCTCCTCAAACGGCCCCTCTCATTGGGCACACAAATCACAAAAAGCGCACAAGGCGCTAAAGACGCGGAAGGCGCGCAGCATACAGCCCCACGGGCCAGACATGGGTCAGACATAGGTCTGAGGGCGTGAGCGAACTGGTTCAAAATGTGGTTCCATGACATTGACCGAGTTGCGTTACATCGTGGCCGTGGCCCGCGAGCGGCATTTTGGCCGAGCGGCCGATGCCTGCTTCGTCTCCCAGCCCACGCTGAGCGTGGCCGTCAAGAAGCTCGAGGAGGAACTCGACGTCAAGATCTTCGAACGCGGGGGCAACGACGTCAGCGTCACGGCGCTGGGTGAGGCCATTGTTCGGCAGGCGCAGGTGGTCATCGAGCAGGCCGCTGCCGTCAAAGAAATCGCCAAGAGCGGCAAGGACCCGCTGTCGGGCCCGCTGAAGTTGGGCATCATCTACACCATTGGGCCCTATTTGCTTCCCGAGCTGGTGCGCCAAGCCATCGAGCGCACTCCGCAAATGCCGCTCATGCTGCAGGAGAACTTCACGGTCAAGCTGCTGGACATGCTGCGCACCGGGGAGTTGGACTGCGCCATCATGGCCGAACCCTTTCCTGATGCGGGTCTGGCGGTGGCACCGCTCTATGACGAGCCCTTCATGGTGGCGGTCCCCAAGAGCCACCCCTTGGCCAAGCGCAAGCTCATCAGCCCTGAAGAGCTCAAGCGAGAGACCATGTTGTTGCTGGGCACGGGCCACTGTTTTCGGGACCAGGTGCTGGAGGTCTGCCCCGAGTTCGCGAGATTTTCAAGCGATGCCGATGGCATCCGCAAGAGCTTTGAGGGCTCCTCGCTCGAGACCATCAAGCACATGGTGGCTTCGGGCATGGGTGTGACCGTGGTGCCTCGACTGAGCGTGCCCAAAGGGCCTCAACCGCATGTGGCCTATGTGAAGTTCACCTCACCGGTGCCCACACGTCGCGTCGTTTTGGCCTGGCGGCGCAGCTTCACGCGCTACGAGGCCATCGCGGCCTTGCGCAACGCGGTCTACGCCTGCGAGCTCGAAGGGGTCGAGCGCTTGTCCTGAGGACCGGAGCCGTTCAAACACGCTCCGTCGACCATGGAGCGCACCAGCGCCACCCGGTGGCGTCGACCCGTCCAGAGCACCCCCAGGATGTGCAGCACCACCAGCACCAGCATCCCCCACGCACTCACACCATGCCACCAGGCCCATTGCGGGTCTCCCCAATAGCGGTCGGTGCTCAGCAGGGCGCCGCTGAAGCCCGCCAGGGCCGCGCATGCGAGCAACGCCGCCACCATGCACGCCCCCAAGGGAGTGTGCCCCTGCTGCGTGGGTCCCAGGGGCACGTCGCAGGTCTGGCCCCTCAAGGATTGAACATAGGCCCAGACGGTGCGGGGGTGGCGCCACCACGTCGACACCCGTTCATGCGGGGGCCCCATCACACCCCACAGCACGCGCGCCAGGCCACACCCCAGCACCGACCATCCCGCAGCCTCATGCCACGACACGGCGAGCGTGTGCGTGATCCACGCAGCACTCGCACTGCCGGCCAGGCTCCAATGCAACAAGCGCGCGGGCAAGCTCCAGAGGCGAACCGCGCCGACAGGCCGCGTCGGGACCTTCATTGGAGAGACGCCCTTACTTGGACTTGGGCGCAGGGGAGACAGGATCCAAGGTCTTCGGGTGGAAGAAGGCCTCCACCTTCTTGCCCGCCTTGTCCAGGGCGTACACCTCGTAGCAGCCGTTTTCCACTTTGATGCGGCGCACCTGCCAGCCGTCGGCCACCAAGCGGTCGCGCAGTTCACTGTCGGGGCGCCATTCGGTTTTGGGAATGGCGTCGCAGCGCACATCGCCATGGGCTTGAGCCGCCGTGGCGGCCACCATGCACACCATCACGCTCACCACAACGCGCAGCCCCCACAGACGTTCACGCAAAGACGCAGACATGAAAGTGCTCCTTCAATCACGGGTTGAGTTGACTTGCTGACCATGAGCATACCATTAAATGCGAATGATTCTTATTTAGTATGCTGGCGGCACGGATAATCCCTCCATGTCCGAACTGACTTCGCAAGTGCGCCGTCGCCGCACCTTTGCCATCATTTCCCACCCCGACGCGGGCAAGACCACCCTGACCGAGAAGCTCTTGCTGTTCTCCGGCGCGATTCAGATTGCCGGGTCGGTCAAGGCCCGCAAAGCGTCGCGTCACGCCACCAGCGACTGGATGGAGATTGAAAAGCAACGCGGCATCTCGGTGGCCAGCTCGGTCATGCAGATGGAATACCGCGACTGCGTCATCAACCTGCTGGACACCCCGGGCCACCAAGACTTCTCTGAAGACACCTACCGCGTGCTCACCGCCGTGGATGCGGCGCTGATGGTGATCGACGCGGCCAACGGCGTGGAGCCGCAAACCCGCCGCCTGCTGCAGGTTTGCCGTGCGCGCAACACGCCCATCCTGACCTTCGTCAACAAGATGGACCGCGAGGTGCAGGAACCGCTGAACCTGATGGACGAGATCGAGCGCGAACTCGGCATGACGGTGGTGCCCTTCACCTGGCCGGTGGGCATGGCCAAGTTCTTTGGCGGTGTGCTCGATTTGCGCAAAGACCAAATGCGCGTGTTCACGCCGGGCGAAGACCGCGTGGCCGGTGACGAAGAGATCATCGACGGCCTGGCCCACCCGGTGCTGGCCGCGCGCTTTGGCGAGGCGTACACGCAAGCGGCCGGCGAAATCGAGTTGGTGCGCGAAGCCGCTCCAGCCTTCGACCACGAGGGGTTCCTGGCCGGCCATCAAACGCCCATGTTCTTTGGCTCGGCCATCAACAACTTTGGCGTGCAGGAGGTGCTGGATGCGCTGGTCGACTTGGCCCCTGCGCCCGGCCCCCGAGCCAGCCTGCAGCGCGAAGTGCAGCCCGACGAAGCCAAGTTCACCGGCGTGGTGTTCAAGATCCAAGCCAATATGGACCCGGCCCACCGCGATCGCATTGCATTCCTGCGCGTGGCCTCGGGCCACTTTGAACGCGGCATGCGGCTGAAGGTCACACGCTCGGGCAAAGAGCTGCGGCCCAACACCGTGGTGTCCTTCTTGAGCCAACGGCGCGAACTGCTGGACGAGGCCTTTGCTGGCGACATCATTGGCATTCCCAATCATGGGGTGCTGCAGTTGGGCGACACCCTCACCGAAGGCGAGGCGCTGCAATTCACGGGCTTGCCTTTCTTTGCGCCTGAAATGTTCCGCTCGGTGGAAGTGGCCGACCCGCTACGCACCAAGCAGCTCAAGGCCGGGTTGACGCAGCTGGGCGAAGAAGGGGCGATCCAGGTCTTTCGCCCGGTGGCGGGCACCGTCTTGTTGCTGGGCGCGGTGGGACAGCTGCAGTTCGAAGTCGTGGCCCATCGACTGGAGCACGAATACGGCGTCAAAGCACGCATCCTGCCCAGTCGCTTCCAAGTGGCCCGCTGGGTGACCTGCGACGAGGCCGATGGCGGCGAGCGCGAGCTCAAGCGCTTCATCGATGCCAACGCCCACCGCGTGGCCTACGACGCCGTCGACGCTCCCACGGTGTTGGTTGAATACGCGCCCGAGCTGCGCGCCATTGAGGCCAACTGGCCCAAGATCAAGTTTCATGCGCTGCGCGAACACGCGGGGCTCGTGTTTCAAAGGCGGCTGGAGGGATAAGGTGCTCTCAGCGCGGCTCAGCTTGTATCTTCAGTTGATTCGCTGGGACCGCCCCGCCGGATGGCTGCTTTTGCTGTGGCCCTCTTTGAGCGCGCTGTGGATGGCGGCCGACGGCTTTCCTGGCTGGCACCTCGTGGTCGTCTTTGTGCTGGGCACCGTGTTGATGCGCAGTGCCGGGTGCTGCATCAACGACGTGGCTGACCGAGACTTTGACCGCCACGTCAAACGCACGGCGCAGCGCCCCGTGACCACGGGCGCTGTGAGCGTCAAAGAGGCCTTGGGGGTGGGCGCTGTGTTGGCCTTGGCGGCCTTTGGTTTGGTGCTCACAACCAACCCACCCACCATTTGGCTGTCGTTTGCAGCCCTCCTCGTGACCCTCATCTACCCCTATGCCAAACGCGTGGTCTCCATGCCCCAAGCCGTGCTGGGGGTGGCGTTCAGCTTCGGCATTCCCATGGCTTTTGCGGCCGTGCTCGGGGGCCAAGACTGGCGCTTGAGCGCCGTGACCCAAGCCGTGCCTCCCGCAGCATGGCTGTTGCTGGTCTCCAATCTCTTTTGGGTCTTGGCCTACGACACCGAATACGCCATGGTCGACCGCGATGACGACCTGAAGATCGGGATGAAAACCTCGGCCATCACGCTGGGGAGACACGATGTATTGGGCGTCATGGTTTTTTACGGTCTCTACCTTGGG
>RFSP01000251.1 GCA_009923895.1 Betaproteobacteria bacterium
CTGGGGGAAATCGACGGCCGTGGCCGCGTATATTGCGGTTGGTGTTCGTTCATCTGACTGCCGGTAGCTTTCATGCCTTCTCGCGTTCTCTACGGTGCGGTGATCTTGATATTGGCGGTGCTTGCCGGTGTGGTGGTGACCACGTCAGCTGCGCTGCCGGATACCATGGCTTCACATTTTGGTGCTGATGGCATCGCCAATGGGTTCTCGACGCGTGACCGATACACGACGATGATGGTTCTGGTCGTGGTCGTGCTGCCGGCGGTGGTGGGCCTATTGCCTGCGTTTCTCGGGCGTGTCGCCAGCGGGCTGCTGAACATTCCGCACCGGGAGTACTGGCTTGCCCCCCAGCGCAGGGCGTCTACGTTGGCCTTCTTGTCTTTGCATGGTGCTTGGTTTGCCGTGCTGCTGGCGGGTTTTCTGACCTACGTGCATTGGCTGGTCGTCCGCGCGAACCTTGCGCAACCGGCGGTATTGCCCCTATCAATGATGGTCCCTGCGCTCGCCGTTTTTCTATTGGCCACCACGTTTTGGGTCTCGATGCTGTCCACGCGGTTTCGAAGGGCGACGTAGCCAAGCGTTCAGGCTCTTGGACGGCTCTCCAGGCCACGTCCGCGGGCTGCGCGGGGCGATTTTGGTGAGGCCGAGAAGCGCAGGGTCGATCAGGTTCCGGCGGGCTATCAGGCCCGTCGGTGACTTGCGGGTGTTTGAGCCCGCCTGAGCGTCAGATCAGGTGGGCGAGTTCCGCAAGGCACCTGAGCGACACGAGCATCGCAGGGCAGTCTTGATTCAATCCCCGATTGAATCAAGACCCGAGCAGCATGAGCCTCGCGTAGCCCGCGGACATGGCCTGCGCGAGGCGGTCATGCGAGGCAAGAAGCACTCAACCCCTGTGGTACCGCTCTTCCAAAAAGGCCAACAGCGTGCGAACGGTCTGGGCCTCGCCACCGGCGGGCTTGCCTGGGCGCGAGGTGTCGTTCCAGGCGAAGAGGTCAATGTGCAGCCACGCTTGATCTTGCGGCACAAAGTCTTCTAAAAAGATGGCGGCATTGATGGCGCCAGCCATGGGGCCCTTGCCGGTGTTGACGATGTCGGCAATGTCACTTTCAATGCCGGCATGGTACGGACGCCACAAGGGCATGTGCCACATGGGGTCGTCCATGGCCATGCCGCGGTCGACCAAGGCTCGAGCCAAGTCGGTGTGGCGGCAGAAGAGGGCCGGCAATTGCGGGCCCAAGGCCACGCGGGCGGCGCCGGTGAGGGTGGCCATGTCGATCATGAGGTCCGGCCGACCTTCGGCCCCATAAGCCAGAGCGTCACACAAGATGACGCGGCCCTCGGCGTCGGTGTTGCCGATTTCAATGTGCAGTCCCTTGCGCGTTTTGATGACATCGCCTGGACGGTAGGCATTGCCGGAGATGGCGTTCTCGACCGCAGGAATCAGCAACTGCAATCGCACGGGCAGGTTGCAAGCCATGATCAAGGTCGCCAGGCCCAGGGCATTGGCAGCGCCGCCCATGTCTTTTTTCATCAGCCGCATGCCATCGGCTGGCTTGATGTCCAAACCGCCCGAATCAAAGCACACCCCTTTGCCCACCAAGGTGACTTTGGGGTGCCTCGGATGGCCCCAATTCAATTCAATGAGGCGCGGTGCGCGCGCGGCAGCGCGACCCACGGCGTGGATGGCGGGGAAGTTCTTCTTTAACAGCTCGTCGCCAATCACTTCTTTGAATTGAGCTCCATGGGCCTGGGCCATGAGCTTGACCACCTCGGCCAGATCGGCCGGTCCCATGTGCTCAGCCGGGGTGTTGACCAGGTCTCGGATGGCGGTGATGGCCGTGGCTTCGAGCGAGCCCCTTTGGGCTGCGTGGCTGGCGTCTAAATAGAGCTGCGCGGGTTCACGGCGGGGCGCTTTGTAGAGGTCGAACACGTAGGCCCCCAACTCCCACGACAGCGCAGCGGCGCGTTCGTCAGGCTCTAGGCCGTCTTTGCCCAAGCGGTAGCGGCCTGGGGGCAGACTTTTGGGCAGGCTCGACAGTGCATACGGATGGCTTGCGCTGCGCACCCCCGCCCATACCGCCTTGAGATGGCCACGATCGTCTGCCACCAGCGAATGAGTGTCGGGTGCGCCGTCAAAGCCTGTGGTGGCCATCCAGCGACGGGTTGCTGCGGGCAATTTTTTGGTCAATGACGCGAAAGAGGCGCGGTCGACCAGATGAATGGGGACGCTGCCTGAGGGTGCTTTGCTGAGTTGGACGGTCATTCAAGGCTCCGTGGATGGATCAAATGGTGAGGGTAAAAAAGGTTCAATGTCCCGTAAATCGGGGTTCGCGTTTTTCTTCCCAGGCGCGCGCCCCTTCGATGACGTCTTGTGAAGCGGCAGCGCGGGCCATGTCTTGGGCCAGAGCGGCTGCATCCAAGGTGCCGCGTGCGATGTGGTTGAGATGGTGCTTCATGCCCTGCAAGGCCAAAGGGGCCATGTGGGCGAGTCGTTGAATGAGCGCATCGGCCTCTGCATGCATGGCCTCTTCCGATGGCAAGAGGCGGTCCAGGTAGCCGCATCGCTCCAACGCCTGGGCGTCCAGCGTTTGCGCGCTCAGCAAGATGCGCTTGGCCGTCTGCAGCCCCAGGCGGGTGACAAACCGCTGCAAGCCACCGCGGTAATACACCACGCCCAATCGTGCAGCGGGAACCATGAGGGTGCTTGCGGGGCAGCCCATGCGAAAGTCGCAAGCCAAGGCCACATCGGCGCCTCCTCCATAGACACCCCCTTGGATCACCGCCACGCTGACCAGGCGCGACTGCTCCAGCGCGTCGGCCACGGCCTCAAAGCCCTCGGCGCCTTTGGCGACGCCGCCAGCGTCTGCATGGACTTGTCCAATGTGAAACCCGCTGCAAAAGTGCCGACCTTCGGCCTGAAGTTTTAGGACGCGGACTTCCGGCCGCTGCTCGGCTTGGGCCACACGCTGACGCAGGGTGTGGAGGTCGTCCAGGTCCAGACGGTTGGCCACCCCGGGCCGTCGCAGGGTAAGGGTGGCCACAGCGCCTTCAAAGGCGAGCTCCGGCGGGTGACCCGAATGCACGGAATTGGACATGGGCTGCACCTTAGCAGCAAGTTGATTTGGTGTATTATTCGACCGATCGGTCGAA
>RFSP01000252.1 GCA_009923895.1 Betaproteobacteria bacterium
CGTCATTGCGAGGAGGCCGTAGGCCGACGCGGCAATCTACTTGTGATGCACGGGCCGAAGGCCCGCACTTGAACCCGCGCGTGGGCCCGCACTTAAACCCACGCTAGAGCCCGCACTTGATGGCCTTACTTGGCCAACACCCAGCCGCCGTCTTTGATTTGGGCCATGACGCGCGCACGTTGGTCGAAGCCCATGTGGTCGGTTTTGCTGGTGTTCATGACGCCGTGGGTGGTGACGAGTTCTTTGATGTTTTCGAGGTTGTCACGCACGGCTGCACGGAAGGCTTCGGTGCCGGGTTTGGCGCCGGACTTGATGGCGGCGGGCAGCGCGCGCTCGAGCATGAGCCAGGCGTTCCAGCCGTGGCCGGCGAAGGAGTTCATGGAGCCTTTGCCATTGGCGTCTTCGTACTTCTTGGTGAAGTCCAGCGCGACTTTCTTGATGGGGTTGCTGTCGGGCAGGTCTTTGGCGACCACGACCGGGCCCACGGGGAGGAAGGAGCCTTCGATGTCTTTGCCGCCCACGCGCAAGAAGTCGTTGTTGACCACGCCGTCGGTGAAGTAGATCTGGCCTTTGTAGCCGCGCTCTTTGAGGGTCTTGGCGGGCAAAACAGCCGGGGTGCCCGAGGCGGCGATGAGGATGGCGTCGGGGTTGGCGGCCATGAGTTTGAGGACTTGGCCGGTGACGCTGGTGTCGGTGCGGGCATAGCGCTCCACGACAACGACGTCGAGTCTGCGCACGGGTGCCAGGCGGCTGAACTGGGTGATCACGCCTTCGCCGTAGGCGTCGTTAAAGCCAATGAGACCGACTTTGCGCACGCCCTTGTCGCTCATGTGCTGCGACATGGCCGTCATCATGTGCGCGTCGTTTTGCGGGGTCTTGAAGATCCAGTGGCGCTTGGCGTCCACAGGGTCGACGATGCTCAAGGACGAGGCGATGGAGATCTGCGGGGTCTTGCCTTCGGCCGAGACGTCGATCATGGCCAGGCTGTTGGGCGTGGTGGAGGAGCCCACCAGCACGTCGACCTTGTCGTCAGACACCAACTTGCGCGCGTTTTGCACGGCCTTGACGGGGTCGGAGCCGTCGTCGAGGACGATGTATTCGATGTTCACGCCCGCAATGCTGCGCGGCATGAGGGCCACAGCGTTGCGCTCAGGGATGCCCAAAGAGGCGGCAGGGCCGGTGGTGGAAATGGTCACACCGATTTTGATTTGCGCGGCAGCGATGCCGCTGAGCAAGGCGAGGCCGGTGGCGATGAGGGCGCGTGAAATGGGGGCAAGGATGGGTTGAGTGGACTTCATGGTCAGTCTCCAGAATCGCAGCGGCTGTTCCGCCAAAACTCGCAACGTACACCAAGATGGCGACGATGCCCCTCCAGGGCTACCCGAGGAGCGCCCCAAAGCGGCCCCAAATGGGGGATTGACACGGGCTGTGTCTCTAAAAACTAACGCTTTTTGAGGGGCGTGAACGGCGATGGCGATGCCAGCGCACGACGCGCCACAGCAAGAGCAAGGCGATGAGGACAGCGTAGACAGCGACTTCACCCGTGCGGTGTTTGGCCGAGCGCATCCAAAAGAAGTGGAGCAAGGCGGTGCCGGCCAAGAGGTAGACCAAGCGGTGCAGGGCTTGCCAGCGCGCGGCGCCCAGCCATCGCACGGCCGCGTTGAACGAGGTGGCGGCCAGCGCGCACAGGCCCAAGAAGGTGAACACACCCACGGTGATGAAGGGGCGCTTGGCGATGTCACGGGTGATGTCTGCCCAGAGCAAGCCCATGTCGAGCCAGCCATATGACAGCGCGTGCAGCAGCGCGTAAGCCCAGGTGAAGAGGCCCAGCATGCGACGCACACGAGCCAGGGTGTGCCAGCCGGTGGCTTGACGCAGCGGCGTGATGGCCAGCGTGATGCACAAGAAGCGCAAGGCCCAGTCGCCCGTGCCTCGGATGAGGGCTTCGGCCGGGTTGGGGCCGAGGGCGTCAGTGGCTGCGGCGAAAAAGAGCCACGCCGCCGGCAAGAGCGACAAGGCGAAGACTGTGGGCTTGAGGGCCCTCATGGACGTGGAAGTCAATAAAACTTGGCCAGGTCCATGCCCGTGTACAGGTAGGCCACTTGCGCTTGATAGCCATTGAACATGAGCGTGGGGCGCTTTTTGGCAAAGAGGCCGTCTTCTCCGATGCGACGCTCGCTGGCCTGGCTCCAACGGGGGTGATCGACTTGGGGATTGACGTTGGAATAGAAGCCGTACTCTTGCGGGGCGGAGGTCTCCCAACTGGTTTTGGGCTGGCTGCTGACGAAACGGATTTTGACGATGGACTTGGCCGATTTGAAGCCGTATTTCCAAGGCACCACCAGCCGCACGGGCGCACCGTTTTGCGAGGGCAGCACGTGGCCGTACATGCCGAATGTGAGCAGGGTGAGTGGGTGTTGGGCCTCGTCCATGCGCAGGCCTTCGACATAGGGCCAGTCGAGCACGGAGGAGCGCAGGCCGGGCATTTGGGCTTTGTCGGCCAGGGTGACGAATTGAATGAATTTGGCTGAGCCGGTGGGCTCCACGCGCTTGATGAGTTCTGACAGCGAATAGCCTACCCAGGGGATGACCATGGACCAGCCTTCGACGCAACGCAGGCGGTAGATGCGCTCTTCCATGGGGGCGAGTTTGAGCAGGGACTCAAGGTCCCACACGCCGGGCTTTTTGACCTCGCCTTCGATGGTGACGGCCCAGGGCCGGGTCTTGAGGGTGTGGGCGTTTTGTGCGGGGTCGGACTTGTCGGTGCCGAATTCGTAGAAGTTGTTGTACGAGATGGCGTCTTGCACGCGGGTGGGCCGCTCCATGAGGGAGGCGCCAGGCACGGCGCTGCGGGCACCGGGCAAGGGGGCGAGCGCACCGGGCTGGGGTTGGGCCGCTGCCCGCTGCGCCCAGGCGGCCAAGCCGAGTCCGGCCGCGTCGGTGGCCATGGTTTGCAACCACTGGCGGCGCTGGGCGTAGACCTGCGGCGGGACCGCGCCCGTGTACTTGATGATGGTCGCGATGTCGTTGTTGAGGCTCGCCGAATTGACGTTCGAGCTCGACTCGACCATCCAGTGAGGCTTGGCAAGCAGGTGCATCGCCCGCTGGATGTCGCGGATGATGCGGTTGATCTCGCGCTG
>RFSP01000253.1 GCA_009923895.1 Betaproteobacteria bacterium
GGTGGTGGAATGCACCGGGTGCGAAAAGGATGCTTCGGGCAAGGTCACGGCCGTGCAGGCTCGCGTGGTGCCCGACACCAAGAGCGGAACTCCCGGTGCCGACACGGTCAAGGTCAAGGGCACCATCACTTGGGTGGGGGTGCATGAAGGCGTGCGTGCCGAGGTCCGACTCTTTGAACGCTTGTTCACGGCCGACCAGCCCGACGCTGGTGGCAATGACTTCCGTGCAGCGCTCAATCCGCAAAGCCAACGCGTGGTGCAGGCGGTGCTGGAACCTTCTTTGGCACGCGCGGTGGCCGACGACAAGTTCCAATTCGAGCGTCACGGCTATTTTGTGGCCGACCGGATCGATCACCGTTCAGACCGGCCGGTGTTCAACCGGATCACCTCTTTGAAAGACAGCTTCGGCAAATAACGCTTGGATGCACTGACGTCTGGATGATCACCATGAAACGAAACCCTCTGTTCTCTCTGGTCCCACTGTTGTCCCTGCTGCTGTTGTCGCCGCTGGTGCTGGCATCGCCTCAAACGGCAGAGTCCGCCGCCAAAGAGCCCGGTGCACAAGTCACACCCAGCGGTCTGGTCATCCGGATGTTGAAAGAAGGTTCGGGGGAGAGTCCGGCGGCCACCGACACCGTGCGCGTTCACTATCGCGGCACCTTCGGCGACGGGCGCGAATTTGACAGCTCGCTCAAGCGCGGCAAGCCCGCGGAGTTTCCGCTCAATCGGGTCATCCCCTGCTGGACCGAAGGCGTTCAGCGCATCAAGGTGGGCGGCAAGGCCAAGTTGACTTGCCCGGCTGAAATTGCCTACGGCGCCAAGGGGACTCCGGGCGGCCCCATTCCACCCCATACCACCTTGTTTTTCGACGTGGAGTTGCTGGCCATCGTCGGCCGCTGAGCGCACGCAACGCGGCCGGGGCCCGTTCCCTTTAGGGTGCCTGCGATCTCAGTCATCGCAGGAGCACACACCATGGACACCGGGTCTGCGTTCGGGCCTCCGTCTGCCACAACGGCACGCTCGCCGGCATCTTGGGGCCCCGCCACCCACGCCAGAGCCGCGCCCGCCTTCTTGGAGCACTTGCTGGGCCAAGCCGACGTGCGCATCAACGGTGGACGCCCTTGGGACATTCAAGTGCACAACCCACGGCTGTACAGCCGCATGCTCAAGGGGTGGTCACTGGGCGCAGGCGAGTCCTACATGGACGGGGACTGGGATTGCGAGCAGCTCGACGTCTTGTTTGATCGCTTGATTCGGGCGGGTTTGGACCGTCCGGGCACCTGGTGGACGCGTTTGAAGATGGGGTTGAGTGTCCTGGATCACGCCTTGTCCAACCCGCAAGAACCCGCGCGTGCTTTTGTGGTGGGAGAGCGGCACTACGACATCGGCAACGACCTCTTCTCGCGCATGCTCGATCCACGCATGGTGTATTCCTGTGCCTACTGGGAGCGGGCCCAGACGCTGGCACAGGCGCAAGAGCACAAACTGGAACTCATCTGTCGCAAGTTGCAGCTCGAACCCGGACAACAGGTGCTCGACATCGGTTGCGGGTGGGGAGGATGGGCGCGATACGCCGCCCAACACCACGGAGTTCGGGTGACGGGGCTCACCGTGTCACGTGAACAGAAATTGTTGGCTGAGCGACATTGCGTGGGATGGCCGGTGGAGATACGGCTGCAAGACTATCGCGAGGTGCAGGGGCGATTTGATCGCGTGGTGTCGGTGGGCATGTTTGAACATGTGGGACCCAAGAACTACGAAGCGTACTTCGGCACCATCGAGCGCGTGCTGGACCCACAAGGCCTGTGCCTGTTGCACACGATCGGTCTGGATCGACCGGCCAGCAGCACCGACCCTTGGATCGAGCGCTACATCTTTCCAGGGGGCAAGCTCCCCGGACCGGACGAACTCATGCGGGCTGCCCAAGACCGGTTCATCGTCGAAGACTGGCACAACTTCGGTCCTGACTATGACCGCACGTTAATGGCTTGGCACGCCAATTTTGAGAGCGCCTGGTCCGAGCTCAAAGCCACCTACACCGAGAGGTTCAGACGCATGTGGCGCTACTACCTGCTGAGTTGTGCAGGGTTCTTCCGGTCTCGACAGGGCCAATTGTGGCAATTGGTCCTCAGTCGTCGAGAAAGAACACGCACCTACCGCTCGGTCCGCTGGACGGGCTGAGCACGCCCGCGCTCAAAGCCCAGCCGTTGCCAACCCCACCGTTGCAAAAGGAGAAAAAAAGCGGATCATCCGATCCATGAAAGATCAGTTTGTCCTCGACCCTCACCTTGTCTTTCTCAACCACGGCTCTTTTGGTGCCTGCCCTCGAGTGGTCCTCGACGCGCAGTGGCAGTGGCAACTCGAGATGGAACGCAACCCCGTGGCATTCTTGGGGCGCCGATCGGCCGATCTGCTCAAACAGTCGCGGCAGCGCCTGGCGGCCTTTCTCGGCGCCCAAACCCACGATGTGAGTTTTGTCACCAATGCCACCACGGGCGTGAACCTGGTGGCCCATTCATTGGTGCTGCGCCCCGGTGATGAAGTGCTGGCCACCACGCACGAGTATGGCGCCTGCGACGTCACCTGGGAGCGGGTGTGCGCAGCCCAAGGCGCTCATTACCGGCGTGTGGACATTCCCTTGCCCTTGGACGCCCAGTCGGTTGCCGATCGTCTTCTGGCTGCCATCACTCCTCGCACCCGACTGCTCTTCTTGAGCCACATCACGTCCACCACGGCCTTGATTTTTCCGGTCGAAGACGTCTGTGCACGCGCTCGAGAATTGGGCGTCAAGACTTTGGTGGACGGTGCCCACGCGCCCGCCCACATCCCGCTGCACCTGGATGCGTTGGGTGCCGACTTCTACACAGGCAATTGTCACAAGTGGATGTGTGCCCCCAAAGGCTCAGCCTTCTTGCATGCTCGATCCGAGCACCATGCCGAATTGCACGCCACCGTGATCAGTTGGGGCTACGCAGCAGAAACTTCGGGGCACACGGGTTTTGACGCCTACACCGGATCCACCCTGATGGAGCGCCGCTTGCAATGGCAAGGCACACGGGATCTGTCTGCTTGGCTCAGCGTCCCCGCCGCCCTCGACTTTTGGCACCAACACCTCGGGCC
>RFSP01000254.1 GCA_009923895.1 Betaproteobacteria bacterium
AAGAAGCCTTTGAGTTGCTGAGTCCCGCGGACCACAAGGCCCAAAAGCCGGGCCTGATGATGGCCAATATCTATCGCGCTTTGCTCGCAGAGATCGAGGCCGGTGGATTCCAGGTGCTTCATCAACGCATCTCGCTGACCCCATTGAGAAAACTGTGGATCGCCACGCGGACGCAGTGGCTCGGACGTTGAGTGCGCTTCAGGGGGCCCAGCGGCCCCAGAAGGCTTTGCGGGTGGCGGTGGTGGGCGCAGGCTGGGCCGGCTTGTCGGCCGCCGTCACAGGGGTGGAACTGGGCCACGACATCACGGTCTTTGACACCGCGGCGAGCCCCGGGGGGCGCGCCCGGGTCGTGGAGCGACCCGACGGCCGCGTGGACAACGGTCAACACATTCTGATTGGGGCTTACCAAGAAACGCTCGACCTGCTCTCAACGGTCGGCGTTGACCTGGGCGAGACCTTGATGCGCCAGCCTTTGGCCCTGGTGAATGCCCAAGGCATGGGCCTGAAGCTGAAACAACATCGCCATTTGGGAGATGTGCTCTGGGCGCTTCTGCGACACCCTTCTTGGTCCATTCGGGCCCGAGCCAGTTTGTGGTTTCACAGCGTGCGATGGTTGCGGCAAGGTTTTCAGTGTTCCCCCCACACCACGGTGCAGGGGCTGTGCCGCCATCTTTCGCCGCAAGTCTATGCCGACCTCATCGAGCCCTTGTGCGTGGCCGCGCTGAACACCCCGGCCGATGCCGCCAGTGCGTCGATCTTTCTGCGCGTGCTGCGAGACTCGGTGTTTGGGCTGCCAGGGTCTTGCGACCTGCTGATTCCTCGCGTGCATTTGAGTGCCTTGTTGCCCGACCCCGCCACATCGTGGTTGACATCCCGGGGCGCGCAACTCCTGTACGGGACTCGGGTGCATTCGATCGAAAACGTTCAAGACGGGCAGACCACAGGGCCTGCATGGAGGGTCAACGGCCACCCCTTTGATTCCGTCATTCTGGCTTGCTCGGCACCGGAGGCAGCGAGACTGACCACATCGATCGCCCCGCAATGGGCGCAGCAGACCGGCCTGATTGAGTTTGAAGCGATCGCCACGGCGTGGGTCCAATGTGAGGGCCTTCGCCTGGCCAGCCCCATGGTCATGCTGCGATCTGGGCCGGCACAGTTTGCGTTTGACCACGGGCAGCTGGGAGGCCCGCAGGGACAACTGACCTTGGTGGCCAGTGCGGCCAAAGCCCATGACGCACTGTCGTCCCAAGAACTGGGAGCACAGATGGTGGCGCAAGCGTCACGGGAACTGTTGAGCGACACGGACCCCCCTCCCCGCTTGCGCTGCGTCTTGAGAGATCGCCGCGCCACTTGGGTGGCTTCAGCCGGTCTGCAAAGACCTCCCACCCAGGTGACATCGGGTTTGTATGCGGCAGGCGACTATGTGGACGGTCCCTACCCGTCGACCTTGGAGGCTGCCGTGAGGTCTGGCAGGGCCGCTGCGCGGGCGGTGCACAGAAACGACACCCGTTGACTTATCGCTATGCAAACTCACCTTTCGCATTACAAAATACAGGGGCAGCGACGGAACCTCCGTCCACGAAACACTTCAAAACGTCTTTCTATGAAAGCCAAGGACACTGCCACGCCGGCCATCCAAGTTCTCGAAAGAACTTTCTCGCTATTGGATGTGCTCGCCTCTCACCAAGACCCCGTCTCTTTGAAAGAGATCAGCGAAAAGACAGGGCTGCACCCGTCGACCGCCCACCGAATCCTCAATGACCTGACCTTGGGTCGATTGGTGGACCGCCCCGAGGCAGGCACCTACCGGCTCGGTATGCGGCTGCTGGAATTGGGCAACCTGGTCAAAGCGCGGCTGGACGTTCGCCAAGCCGCTTTGGAGCCCATGCGCGAACTGCATCGATACACCCACCAACCCGTGAGTCTGTCCGTACGCCAAGGTGATGAGATTGTCTACATCGAACGGGTCTTCAGCGAACGATCGGGCATGCAGGTGGTTCGCGCCATTGGGGGAAGAGCTCCTTTGCACCTCACCTCGGTGGGCAAGCTCTTCTTGGCCCAAGACGATGCACCCCGGGTGCGGGCTTATGCCACTCGCACTGGGCTGAACGGACACACCCGCAACAGCATCACCGAAATTCCCAGACTCGATCGCGAGCTGGCAGGCGTGCGGGCCCATGGCTACGCCCGTGACGATGAGGAGTTGGAGCTTGGGGTTCGCTGCATGGCGGCCGGCATTCTGGACGATCAAGGCAAGCTGGTGGCGGGCCTGTCGATCTCCGCACCGTCCGACCGTCTAGAGGAGTCCTGGGTGGACCGTTTGAAAGCCACGGCCCAAGAGATTTCTTTGGCTCTTGGGCATCTCGGCACCCCTACCCGACGGTGAAGCGTTCGGGCACTGCGTCCTACAGCGCGGGCGCAGCAGCGTAATTTCTTGCCACCCAAGAGCGAATGCGTTCGGCATCGCCAATGCGAGAGTAGCGGCCTGCGGAATCCAGCAAGACCATGATGACCTTGCGCCCAGCCAGCTGGGCTTGCATGACCACACAGCGTCCAGCCTCTGAGATATAGCCCGTTTTCTGCACCGCGATGTCCCACGCTGGATTGCGCACGAGGGCGTTGGTGTTGCGGAATTCCATTTGCCGAGGGCCCACAGCCATGCGTGCCTGCTGTCGGGTGGACAGGTCTCGAATCAGCTCGTGCCGAGCCACCTCACGAACCAAAAGCGACAGGTCATTGGCCGTCGACTGGTTGCGGCTGGACAGCCCCGTGGGCTCGACGTAGGTGGTTTGCATCATCCCCAGGGACTGGGCCTTCTTGTTCATCAGTGGCACAAAGGCTTCCAAGCCCCCTGGAAAGGTTCGTCCCAGGGCGTGCGCCGCGCGGTTCTCGGACGACATCAAGGCCAGATGCAGCATGTCCCCACGGCTCAAAGTGGTGCCCACCCTGAGCCGAGAGCCGCTGCCCTTTTCGGTATCGACGTCTTCTTGGGTGATGGTCAGCCGATCGTCCAGAGACAAACCTTCTTCCAACACCACCAGCGCCGTCATCAGCTTGGTGATGGAGGCAATGGGCAGCACGGCCGATGAGTTCTTGCTGAGCAAGACCTGGTCTGTGTCT
>RFSP01000255.1 GCA_009923895.1 Betaproteobacteria bacterium
TTTGGCTTAAAATGAACCGTCAAGTATTTCTTGACGGTTCAATATTTTATTAGAATATTACTCTACTTCCGACTTTCACTGTCCATGTGCCTGTTGTTACATTTGCTAGAAGTGACGCAGTCGTTCCGTTTGCTGAAACTGAGAATGTTATTCCTGTTGTTGCACCTCCAATATCAGGTGTTGAGTAATCAGTGTATTGTGTATTTGAACCTATCCAGACACCAATTACAGTTCCAGCTCTTGAGTTTGTCCCGGGCGTGCTGGCGTTGACTCAATGAAGTGGTGTTGTGGAGTTCAGCCATCCACTCGCAATTCACCTGAAGCAGCCGCTGCTGGTAAGACGGCGCATCGCCTCGGGCTGAGGACACCCAACGATTTTTCAACCCGGTCAGCGCGGCCAAGGTGCGCTCTCGGTCGGGCTTCTCTGCCGCGAGTTGCCGCAGCGTCTTCAAGATGTCTTGTTGCTGCGCCGTGCGTTGCAGATACCAAGCCTGCGCATCAAAAGGGCTGGCCTTGAGTTGCGCGGCCAGCCATCGCTTTTGCGCGGGCTCCAGCCGGCCGTACAAGGTCTGTGCGCGGTCGATGGCGCGTTCCACAGAGGCTTCCAGCCGCTCTTCGGGCTTGGGCTGCAGAAACTCCTTGCGGTAGTCGGCGTTCTTTTTCGCGTACTTGGCCTCCAAGTGCTCCACCTGCTTGGTTTGCAGCGTGCGCGCGGCCTCGACCACCAGCGGCAAAGCCCGGTCAATGGCCCCTTCATACCGCGCGCGCACCTCTTCGGCCCAGCGGCACACCTGCTCACCCCGGGCGGGCGCCATCACCTCGGCCTGGGCTCGCTGAAGCAATTGCGCGTAGTCAATCAGCTGGGTGCTTCGGTGCCAATCAAACCAGCCAGCGATGGCCTGCCGTGCGAGCGGTTCCTGGGCGTCGGTCAAGTCCAGATAGCTGTCCAGCCACCACCGGGTCACGGTGGGGCCTTGGTCATAAGCGAGTCGCAAGGCGCTGCATCCCCCCAACAAAGCCACCGCGAAGGTGGTGGTCAGGCCGATAATCAAGCCTCGTCGACACCGATAGAAGAAAGATCTGCGCATGGCGTTGAATGTGGTCATCATGGCTGCGGGCAAGGGCACCCGCATGAAATCATCCCTGCCCAAGGTCCTGCACCGTCTGGCGGGACGCCCCCTATTGCACCACGTCATGGGCACCACGCGGGCACTGGCACCTTCCAAGACCATCATCATCACAGGCCATGGCGCCCAAGAGGTCGAGGCGGCCATGGCCGACAGCGGAGCCACCTTTGTACGCCAGATGCCCCAACTGGGCACCGGACACGCCGTGCAGCAAGCGGTTCCCGCTTTGGATGTCAAGGCAAGCACCACCGTGGTGCTCAATGGCGACGTCCCCTTGCTTCGTTCGACCACCGCGCAGGCGTTGGCGCAGGCCTGTGACGGGCGCAGTCTGGTCCTGCTGACAGTGGCCCTGGACGACGCCACGGGCTATGGCCGGATCTTGCGTGACGACCACCGCCAGGTCTTGGGCATCGTGGAGCACAAAGATGCCACCGAAGCCCAGCGGGCCATCCGTGAAATCTACACCGGTAGCTTGGCCGCGCCAACCGAAGCGCTCAAGCGCTGGGTGGGTGCGCTCAAAAACGACAACGTGCAAAAGGAGTACTACCTCACCGACATCGTGGCCATGGCCGTGGCCGATGGCGTGCCGGTCATCACCGTGCACCCCGACAGCGAGACCGAGGTGCTGGGCGTGAACAGCCCCGTGCAACTGGCCGACTTGGAAAGAAAATTCCAACGACTGCAGGCCGAGCAGCTGATGGAGTCCGGGGTGCGCTTGGCCGACCCCGCCCGCTTGGATGTGCGCGGCAGCCTGGTGTGCGGCAGCGATGTCGACATTGATGTGAATTGCGTCTTCGAAGGCGATGTGTCTTTGGGCGATGGTGTTCGCATCGGCGCAAATTGCTGCATTCGCAATGCGCGCATTGATGCGGGGGCCGTGATTCACCCCTACACCCACATCGACGGTGAAGACACGGGCGTCACGGTGGGGCCGGATGCACGGGTGGGCCCCTTTGCTCGGCTGCGGCCGGGCGCGGTGCTGGGCGCGCAAGTGCACATTGGCAACTTTGTGGAGGTGAAAAACTCCACCCTCGCCGAGGGCGCCAAAGCCAACCATTTGGCCTACCTGGGAGACGCCACCGTGGGTGCGCGCGTCAACTACGGGGCAGGCAGCATCACCGCCAATTACGATGGGGCACACAAACACCGCACGGTCATCGAAGCCGACGCGCACATAGGCAGCAATTGTGTCTTGATCGCGCCCGTGACGATTGGAGCGGGTGCCACCATTGGTGGCGGATCCATCATCTCCAAAGACGCGCCTGCCGGGCAATTGACCGTGGCACGCGCACGCCAGGCCAGTTTGCCGGGCTGGCAGCGGCCCCAAAAAACCGTCAAGAAAGATTGAAGGTGTCCATCGCCAAGCAAAGGTCTTCCCAGGCCTTGGCTTTGTCAGTCAAGTTGCGAAGCAAGTAGGCCGGGTGGTAAGTCACGATCAAGGGAACCCCTTGGTAATGATGCACCCGTCCCCGCAACTTGCCGATGGCCTCGTCGGTGCGCAGCAAGGCCTGCACCGCGAATCGACCCATGGCCAAAATCACCTTGGGTTGAACCAGTGCGATCTGCCTGACCAAGAACGGTTCGCAGCGCTCCAACTCTGAACGCTCTGGATTGCGATTGCGCGGGGGTCGGCATTTGAGGGTGTTGGCGATGTAGACCTGCTGCTTGGTGTCCCGCGTGATGTCATCAGCGCGGGTGAGTCCCATCGAGCGAAGCATCTGGTCCAGCAACTGCCCGGCCGCTCCCACAAAAGGCTCGCCCGTCAAATCCTCTTGTTCGCCCGGCGCTTCACCAACGACCATCCATTGCGCCCGCCTCGCTCCCACGCCAAAGACCGTCTGGGTCCGGCTCTGACTCAGACCGCAAGCCTGGCAGGAGGCCACGGCAGCCTCGAGTTCGGGCCATTGCAGCGTCGACACGTCACGCGCCAAGACGACAGGTGCCTCCACCTTCGCGGGTGCCG
>RFSP01000256.1 GCA_009923895.1 Betaproteobacteria bacterium
CTCATTGAATTTAAATGAGATAAAAATAACTCTTCTATAAGACATAAGTGTAAAAGACCGGAGCAAATCCTTTAGGCTGGAGCCATTGTTGAAACCAGCTTTTTGAACCACAAGGAGTGCCTCCATGTCTGAACTGTCACGTGAACAACAAGTTGCCGCCCTCGAAAAAGAATGGGCCGAAAACCCCCGCTGGAAAGGGATTCAGCGCGGATACACCGCCGAAGATGTGGTTCGCTTGCGCGGCTCACTTCAGGTGGAACACACCCTGGCCAAGCGAGGTTCGGAAAAACTCTGGCGCTTGCTGCATACCGAGCCCTTTGTGAACACCCTGGGAGCGTTGACTGGCAATCAAGCCATGCAGCAAGTCAAGGCCGGACTGAAGGCCATCTATCTGTCTGGCTGGCAGGTGGCCGCCGATGCCAACGACAACGGCGAGATGTATCCCGACCAGTCTTTGTACTCGGTGGACTCTGTGCCCAAGGTGGTGCGACGCATCAACAACGCGTTCACGCGAGCCGACCAGATTCAGTGGAGCGAAGGCAAGAACGACGTGGACTACTTCGCCCCCATCGTCGCCGACGCAGAGGCTGGATTTGGCGGTGTTCTCAATGCCTTCGAGCTCATGAAGTCCATGATCGATGCTGGCGCGGCCGGCGTGCACTTTGAGGACCAGCTCGCCTCGGTCAAGAAGTGCGGTCACATGGGCGGCAAGGTGCTGGTGCCCACCCGCGAGGCCGTGAGCAAGCTCATCGCAGCCCGCTTGGCAGCCGATGTGATGGGCACCCCCACCATTTTGCTGGCCCGCACCGATGCCGAGGCCGCCGATTTGGTCACCAGTGAGGTCGACGACAACGACCGTCCTTTCCTCACCGGCGAGCGCACGGTTGAAGGGTTCTTCCGCACACGCAAAGGCATCGACCAGGCCATCAGCCGCGGTCTGGCTTATGCGCCTTATGCCGATCTTATTTGGTGCGAGACGGGCACGCCCGATCTGGCCTTTGCCAAGAAGTTTGCCGATGCCATTCACGCCAAGTTCCCCGGCAAATTGCTCGCTTACAACTGCAGCCCCAGCTTCAATTGGAAGAAGAACCTGGACGACGCCACCATCGCCAAGTTCCAACGCGAACTGGGTGCCATGGGCTACAAGTTCCAGTTCATCACCTTGGCGGGATTCCACATGCTCAATTACGGCATGTTCGACTTGGCCTACGGCTACGCACGTCAAAACATGACCGCGTTTGTGGAATTGCAGCAAAAAGAATTCGCAGCCGCGGAGCGCGGATTCACGGCGGTCAAGCATCAGCGTGAGGTGGGCACCGGCTACTTTGATGCGGTGACCACCACCATCGAGCGTCAAGCCTCCACGGCGGCACTCAAGGGGTCGACCGAAGACGAACAGTTCTTGGACGGAACCCACCACTGAGGCAGCCAGCCTTGGGGCAAGCGACAGGGCGGCCACGGCCGCCCTGTTTTTTTGCGGGTCTTACATGGACTCCCTCAGCAACGCCCGGTAATCGTCCGATGTCGCCAAGCGGGGATTGGTCTTGTGGCAATGATCGGCCAACGCCCCCGCGATCACGCGATCGAAAAGGTCATCGGTCACGCCCAATGCTTGCAGCCCCGAGGGCAGACCGAGTCGCCTGTTCATCGCTTGGATGGCCGCGGCAATGGCCTCGCCGGTGGTGTCCGACGTGGAAAGGCCCATCGCTTGGGCCATTCTCGACATCCTGGCTTCTTTCTGCACTGAGTCCACGGTCGCATTGAACGTCACCACTGCGGGCAAGAACAATGCGTTGAGCGTGCCGTGGTGCAGTCGAGGATTCACGCCTCCCAGACTGTGGCTGAGCGAATGCACGCAGCCCAAGCCCTTCTGAAAGGCCAGAGCCCCTTGCATGCTGGCGCTCATCATGTGCCAGCGCGCTTGCGCGTCGGACCCGTCACGGGTGGCCTTTTCGATGTGGTGCCATGCCCGTGCCAGCCCGTCCAAGGCGATGCCGTCAGCCGGTGGATTCTGTGCCGCCGACATGAACGTCTCCATGCAATGGGCGATGGCATCCATGCCCGTGGCCGCCGTCAAGCCGGGCGGCAGCCCCAGCGTCAGTTGGGGATCGAGCACAGCGGACTTGGGCAGCAGGTGCCAAGAGTGAAAGCCCAACTTGCGGCCATCGTCCACGATGACGATGGCCCCGCGCGCCACTTCGCTTCCCGTGCCAGCGGTGGTGGGCACAGCGATCAAGGGAAGGACCTTCTCAGAAATGAGGCCGCTGCCGCCTTCAATGGTGGCGTATCGGGTCAAGGGCCCCTCGTGGGTGGCGGCAATGGCCAGGCCTTTGGCCAGATCGATGCTCGATCCACCGCCCACGGCAATCAGGCCGTCGCACCGATGCTGCAGGAACACGTCCTTGGCCGCACGCACGGCCGCCTCGGTGGGGTTGGACGGGGTACCGTCAAACACCGCAAAGGGCAGCCCCTGCAGGGCTTGCTCAGCCTGCGCGAGAACCCCGGCGGCACGAACACCGGCATCGGTGACGAGCAGCGGGCGTCGAATGCCGATCCGCTCGCATTCCGACGGCAGCATCGACACCGCTCCAAAATCCAAGTGAATGTGTGTCAGGTAGTAGATATACGCCATGGCAAAACCTTCATACTTCGGCCTGAAGTCTGGCGATATCGCGCCACGAATGCAAGCATAGACAGAGCGATGATGAAAAAAGAAAACTTTCGGTATCTGGAGTCGCTGCGGGTGCGGTGGGCAGAAGTGGACATGCAAAAAATCGTCTTCAATGTCCACTATCTCATGTATGTTGACACCGCCATGGCTGGCTACTGGCGGGCTCTGGCCTTGCCCTACAGCGACACGATGGCTGACTTGGAAGGCGATCTTTTTGTTCGCAAATCCTCCATCGAGTACTTCGCCTCAGCGGAGTATGACGATCGGCTGGAGGTGGGATTGCGATGCGCTCGCATGGGCAACTCGTCCATGACTTTTGAAGCTGCGGTGTTCCGCGGCGAAGAGACCTTGGTGACGGCCGAACTCGTGTACGTCTTTGCCCACCCGCAGGAGCACAAGTCACGTCCGATTCCTGCGT
>RFSP01000257.1 GCA_009923895.1 Betaproteobacteria bacterium
AAAGGTGAACAGCAGGTAGGCCCCCGAGCGCGCAGCCCCCACCACCTCGGCGGTGGCAATCTCAAAATTCAACGCATACATGCCACCCGCAACGCCGGCGAAGAACCCGGAGACGATGAACCCCAACCAGCGAACTCGCTGTGCGTTGAACCCCAAGAACTCCACGCGTTCTGCGTTGTCTCGAACGGCGTTGAGAAGACGTCCCAAGGGGGTGCACGTGAAGGCGTAAAGCAATCCGGTGCACACAAAGGTGTAGGCAGCCAGCAGGTAATACACCTGAATCTGAGGTCCGAAATTCAAACCCAAGAACCGCGGTCCTGCCGTGCGGTTGGCCGTGACGCCCCCTTCTCCACCAAAGAATTCCGGCACCATGAGTGCCATGGCGGCAATCAATTCCACCAGGCCCAAGGTGATCATGGCAAACGGCGTCCCTGATTTGCGGGTGGTGACAGCCCCCAGCAAGGCGGCCAGCACCAAGCCGGCCATCCCTCCCAGCAGTGGCAGCCAGATGACAGGCACAGGCCACCCGCCCTCAGCAATGTGGTTGAGCGCATGCACGGCGATGAATGCCGCCAGACCCGTGTAGACCGAGTGACCAAAACTCAGCATACCGCCTTGACCCAGAAGCACGTTGTAGGACAGGCAAGCCACGATCGCAATCCCCATCTGGGACAGCAGACTCAAGCCGAAATTGCTCGGCATGCACAGCGGTGCAAGCAGCAAGAGTGCGGCATAAGCCACCCAGCCCCATGCAAGCTTGCGGGGCAAGACCAGCGCGGGCGTCATGCTTCGCGAGTGCCCCACAAACCGCGAGGGCGAACAATGAGCATCACCACCAGCAGCACGTAAGGCAAGATGGGCGCTATTTGAGACAAGCTGAGCTTCAGCAAAGTGTGGCCCGTTGCTTCGGGCGGCGGCGAACCTCCCCAGGCAGTGATCAAGGACAGCAGCGAATAGTCCAAAGACACCGCAAAGGTCTGCACCACACCAATGACCAGAGAAGCCACGAACGCGCCCTTCAATGAGCCCAAACCTCCGACGACGACGACCACAAAAATGACCGAACCCACGGTGGCAGCCATGGCCGGCTCGGTGACAAAGGTGGATCCGCCCACCACACCGGCCAATGCCGCCAAGCCCGCCCCGACGCCAAAGACCCCCATGAGGATGCGTGGCACGTTGTGGCCCAGCGCCTCCACCATCTCCGGGTGGGTCAAAGCGCTTTGGATGATGAGTCCAATGCGGGTGCGGTTGAGGAGCCACCACAGGCCCAGCAGCATGCACAGAGCCACCGCCATCATGAAGCCTCGGGTGGCTGGAAAAGGAGAGCAGACCAGGGGCTCGACGCACGCTTGCGCATCCACCCGGCCCCAGACCCAAGACAGACCCTGATCGGGCGCATTGACCAAGGTGAACAAAGGCCCGCGCAGCGCCTGCGGAGGCAAGAATTCCACCGCGGATCGGCCCCAGGTCAATTGGACCAACTCCAGCACCACGTATGACAAACCAAAGGTGATGAGCAACTCGGGCACATGGCCATGGCGGTGAACTCGCCTGAGAACAAACCGCTCAAAGGCTGCACCGGCCAAACCCACGATGACAGGCGCGATCACCAGCGCCGGCCAAAAGCCCAGCACCTGGGACGCCGTGCACGCCACGTAAGCACCGAGCATGTAAAAGCTCGCGTGGGCAAAATTGAGCACGCCCATCATGCTGAAGATGAGGGTCAGACCCGAGCTCAGCATGAACAAGAGCAAGCCATAGCTGACGCCGTTGAGCAGCGACAGGACGGTGAACTCCAATGACATGGCAAGTCTCGAGCCCTTGATCTCAGGGCCGCTTCATCTGACAGCTGGTGGGTGTGCTGGAGACGTAGGGCGGGAACTCTTTGACCGGAACCAGGGTCATGCCCGTCTTCTCCGGGCTGTAGGGATACTTGGTGCTGGTCTTGCTCCACACACTCATGTACAGGGGTTGCTGCAATTGGTGGTCGGTCTTGCGCATCTCCAGATCGCCATTGAAGCTCTTGAACCGCAGGCCTTCCATGGCAGCAGCGACTTTGACAGGATCGGTGGACTTGGCCACCGCCATGGCCTCACCCAAGATTTCGAAGATGCGCACCGCCGAGCCGGTGTAGAAATCGTCATTGAATTTTTGGTTGAATTCCTTCATCCACGTTTCCATGGGCTTGCCCATGTTGTAGTGGTTGTAGGCAATCTGATAGACCTTGCCCTGCCCTTGTGAGCCCAAGGCGGTGGGCGTGCCGGTGACCCCGGTGTAGTAGGTGTAGAACTTCCCGGTGTATCCGCCTTCCATGGCCGCCTTGACCAGCAAGGCCAAATCCGACCCCCAGTTTCCTGTGATGACCGTGTCCGCACCTGAGGCCTTGATCTTGGCAATGTAGGGCGAGAAGTCACGCACCTGCGCCAGCGGGTGAAGGTCTTCTCCCACGATTTGCACATCGGGGCGTTTTCGCGCCAGGGCTTCTTTGGAGTAGCGCGCCACTTGGGCGCCATGGGAATAATTTTGATTGAGAAGATAGACCTTCTTGATGTCCTTCTGGTCACGCATGAAGGTGGTCATGGCTTCGATCTTCATGGACGTGTCCGCGTCGAATCGAAAATGCCAATAGCTGCACTTGCTGTTGGTCAGGTCGGGATCGACCGCGGAGTGATTCAGATAGATCACCTCCTTGCCCGGGTTGCGCTCGTTGTGCTTGTTGATGGCGTCCACCAAGGCCAGTGCCACCGACGACCCGTTGCCTTGCGTGATGTAGCGCACGCCTTGATCCATGGCCGACTTCAGGGCATTGAGGCTCTCGGTGGGGCTGAGCTTGTTGTCGATGCCGATGACTTCAAATTTCACTCCAGCGGGGTTGGTCGCGCTGAACTTTTCGGCGAAGAACTGAAAGCTTTTGAGTTGGTTGGCTCCCACGGGGGCCATCAAACCCGACAAGGGGTCGATCCAGGCGATCTTGACCGTTTGGCCTGTCAGCGGCTTGGGCGCAGCTGCTTTGGCCGCTGCAGGGGCTTTGGCTTCGGCTTTGGCTTCGGCTTTGGCTTCGGC
>RFSP01000258.1 GCA_009923895.1 Betaproteobacteria bacterium
TTAGCCAAGATGAGTACTTGGCCATTGTTCAGCAGTGGTTGATCTCGTGGGGCTTGGACAAGCAGGCGTGCGAACAGGCCAGGCCCGAAGCCTTGATTTGGGCCCTGGAGCGGGGCTCGAGATCTGGCCGAGTGGCGCAGCAGTTTGCCCGCGACTATGCGGCCCGGCACCGTGGCTGAGACGCTGCGCACCCCTGTGGACGTGGCCGTGGGCATCTTGGTCGATGGCCAGGGGCGCTTCCTGCTGACCAGCCGTCCGCCGGGCAAGGTCTATGCGGGTTTTTGGGAGTTTCCTGGAGGCAAGCTGGAGCCCGGGGAAACGGTGGAGCAGGCCTTGCGGCGCGAATTGCAAGAAGAAATCGGCGTCACCATCGGTGAGGCTCCGGTGTGGCGCGTCGAGGAGTTTGACTATCCGCATGCGCGGGTGCGTCTGCATTTTTGTCGCGTGCGCCAATGGTCGGGCGATCTTGTCATGCACGAGGGTCAAGAGATGTCTTGGGAGCGGCTTCCTGTGCGCTGCGCGCCCTTGTTGCCTGCCACGGAGCCGGTGGTGCAATGGCTGGCTGACGAACTACACTGATGCCATGACCGACTGGCTGGATCACATCAAATGGGACCGTGAAGGCTTGGTGCCTGCCATTGCCCAAGAAATGGGCAGCAACGATGTCCTCATGATGGCTTGGATGAACCGGGAGGCCCTGGCCTTGACCGTCGAAAAAGGTCAGGCGGTCTACTGGAGCCGGTCTCGACAGCGTTTGTGGCACAAGGGCGAGGAGTCGGGCCATTTTCAAACCGTCCATCGCATCCGCGTGGACTGCGACGCCGATGTCATCCTGCTGCAGGTCACCCAGGAGGGCCACGATCCGGGCATTGCCTGCCACACGGGCCGGCACACCTGCTTTTTTCAGCAGTTGGAGCAGGGGCGCTGGCTCACCATCGATCCGGTGTTGAAGGATCCGGCCACGGTGTACAAGTCATGAGCGATCATTCCCACAGCCACCCCGATGCGTCCAGCGACGACACCCTGGATCGGCTCGCCTCGGTGATTGAGTCCCGTCGAGGAGGCGACCCCGACAAGAGCTATGTCGCGCGCCTGTTTGGCAAGGGGCTTGACGCCATGCTCAAGAAGGTGGGCGAGGAAGCCACCGAGGTGGTCATGGCCTCCAAGGACGGCGTGCCCGAACGCGTGGTGGCCGAGGTGGCCGACTTGTGGTTTCACACCCTGTTGGTCTTGTCGGCCCACGGGGTGACCCCCGCCGATGTCCTGGCCGAGCTGCGCCGTCGAGAGGGCCTGTCGGGCTTGGAGGAATTTGCCATGCGCAAAATGCACCAGCGCGAAAGGGAGGGCCTGTGAGCGACATCATTTTGCAAGAGGGCCCTGGCAGTGATCAGGCCCCCGAAGAGGTTTCCAAGACGGCGCAGGAGCTGCAAGCCCTCAAGAACGTGACCCTGGTGGTCTATGGCCTGCAAGCGCTGAGCTTTTTCTTTGGCGGCCCCGCGCTCGTGGGCCTCATCATCAATTACGTCAAGCGCGACGACGCCCGTGGGACCGTCTATGAGAGCCACTTCAATTGGCAAATCCGCAGCTTCTGGTGGGGCTTGTTGTGGTTTGTCGTGGGCTGCGTGCTGGTCATTGTGGGCGTGGGCCTGATCATCTTGTTTGCCGCCTGGGTCTGGATGATCTACCGCGTGGTCAAAGGGTGGTTGAAATTGATCGAGGGCAAGCCCGTATGAACGCAGACCCGAATTGCATCTTCTGCAAGATTGTGGCCGGTCAGATCCCGTCCAAAAAGGTGCATGAAGATGAGGAACTCTTGGCTTTTCATGACATCAACCCCTGGGCGCCAGTGCATGTGCTCATCATCCCCAAAGCCCACATTGCCACCCTGGCTGATGTGGGGCCTGAGCACGATGCGCTTTTGGGGCGTATGCTTGGGCTCGCACCGAGGTTGATGCGGCAGTTGGGGGTCACCAACGGGTTTCGAACGCTCATCAACACCGGCCCCGATGGCCGGCAAGAGGTCTACCACCTCCACATGCATGTCATGGGGGGGCCCCGACCCTGGGCCAAGGGTTAACCTAAAATCGTCAGTTCAATTTAAAGCAACCAACCGCTTAGGCAGGAGAAAACGACCATGGGATCCTTCAGCATCTGGCATTGGCTCATCGTGCTGCTGGTGGTGGTGCTGATCTTCGGCACCAAGAAGCTCAAAAATATCGGCTCCGATTTGGGAGGGGCCGTCAAAGGCTTCAAAGACGGCGTCAAAGGTGCGGCCGAAGACACGGCCGCTGCCACGCCAACGGCGCCGGCGCAGCAGGTCACCACCGCCCGCACGGCCGATGCCAACACAGTGGACGTGGAAGCCAAGTCCAAGTCTTGAGCTTGAAGGGCGGGCTTGAGGCCGCCCCTCAACTTCATCTTGTATCCACATGATCGACTTTGGCATCGACAAAATTGCCCTCATTGGGGCCGTGGCCCTCATCGTCATTGGGCCAGAGAAGTTGCCGAAGGTTGCACGGACGCTGGGCCACCTGGTGGGCAAGGCGCAGCGCTATGTGGCAGACGTGCGTGCGGAGGTCAACCGCTCGATTGAACTCGATGAAATCAAGAAGATGAAATCCCAGGTCGAGGCGGCGGCGCGGGAAGTGGAGTCCACCGTGAATCAAGAGGTGTCCCAAGCGTCCACGGCCATCAATTCGGACTGGTCTGCCTTTGATACGCCGGCGCCCGCGACAGACAGTGGTGTGTTTGCGCCTGAGCCGCCCACCTACAAGCATCCTCGCAAGAACTGGCGCTTGAAGCGTGGCGCCATGCCGCAGTGGTACAAGCAACGTCAGGGCATACGCACCCGTGCGCAATCCGGCGCTGCCCGAGTGGCCCGGTTTCGGCCTCCCGGGCTGAAGTCTCGCAGTTGAAGTCCCCCCTGACATGAGCACTCCCGATTCCCAGGACGAACTGGCCGGCACCGAAGCGCCTTTTGTCTCGCACTTGATCGAGTTGCGCGATCGCCTGATCCGGGCGCTGGTGGCGGTGGTCATCGGCTGCGTGATCCTGGCGTTC
>RFSP01000259.1 GCA_009923895.1 Betaproteobacteria bacterium
GCTGACGAAGCCGCCGCTGTCGCGGATGACGCTCACCGCCTTGCCATTGTTCGTGTGGATGGGAGAAATTCTCTTTCGCACACGTTTGAGTCAAGACATGTTTCGCGGGCTGGCCCCATGGATGCAGTCCTTGCCGGGTCGACTTCTTCACGTGAACGTCATCGGGTGTGCCATCTTTGCAGCGGTCTCCGGTTCGAGCGCAGCCACATGCGCCACGATTGGGAAAATGAGCTTGCCCGAACTCCAGCGGCGCGGTTACCCGGACGGGATTTCCATCGGGTCTTTGGCCGGCGCGGGAACGCTTGGCCTCTTGATACCGCCCTCCATCATCATGATCGTCTACGGGGTGAGCGCCGAAGTCTCGATCTCCCAGTTGTTCATTGCGGGTGTCATTCCCGGCATCATGCTCGCCGCGCTCTTCTCCGGCTACCTCATGTGGTGGGCTTGGCGGCACCCAGACCTGGTGCCCTCAGCCGATGCGGCCCTGTCACTCGGGCAGAAGTTGCACGAATCGCGTCACCTCATCCCTGTGGTGCTGCTCATCGTGGCCGTGTTGGGCAGCATCTACAGTGGCCTGGCCACCGCGACCGAGGCTGCCGCTGTAGGTGTGGTGGGCTCTTTGGTCATCTCTGCCATGCAAGGCTCCTTGACTTGGCAGACCTTCAAAGAATCGTTGCTCGGAGGCACTCGGCTGTACTGCATGATCGCCATGATCTTGGCAGGTGCCGCCTTTTTGACCTTGAGCATGGGCTACATCGGATTGCCCCGGCATCTGGCCGAATGGATTGCCACACTGGGACTCACACAGTTCCAACTGCTATTGGTTCTGCTCGTGTTTTATGTGATTCTGGGCTGCTTCTTGGACGGCATTTCGATGGTGGTGCTGACCATGGGCGTCATTCTTCCTACCATTCAAAAGGCCGGCATTGACACCCTGTGGTTTGGCATCTTCATTGTGCTGGTGGTCGAGATGGCGCAGATCACGCCGCCGGTCGGCTTCAACCTCTTTGTGCTTCAAGGCATGACGCAAAGAGAGATCGGTTGGATTGCCCGCGTCACCCTGCCCTTTTTCTTCTTGATGATCGCCGCCGTGGGGCTGATCTACGCATTTCCGCAGTTGGTGACCTTCTTGCCTCAGCAGATGATGGGCCGTTGAACCGGTCGCGCCGCGGCCACTTCAAGAGCCGCTTCGAGCTTGCGCCACCGCCACGGCCTTGGCGGCCATCACACTGACCATGGCCGCCCGGTAAGCGGATGACGCATGCAGATCCTGCGCGTACCCGTCGGGCGACAGCTTGACGGCCTTGGCCGCAGCCGCAGAAAACTCTCGGCTGAGTGCCGCCTCCAAGGTTGGCTCACGAAACACGCTCGCCTTGGCCCCGGTGACGGCCACGCGCACACCTTGGGCAGTTTGCGCCACAAACACCCCCACCAAGGCAAAGCGCGACGCCGGCTGCTTGAGCTTGGCATAGGCCGCCTTGCGCACCTTGGGAAACCGCACCGCCATCACCAGCTCACCGGGCTCCAGAGCCGTCTGGTACAGGCCTGTAAAGAACGATGAGGCCTCCACCGTGCGGCGATCGGTTTGAATTTGGGCATTGAGCGCCAACACCGCCGATGGATAACACGCCGCCGGGTCGGCATTGGCCAATGACCCGCCCAAGGTGCCCATTTGACGCACCATGGGGTCACCGATGCCTGCAGCCAACTCGGCCAACGCGGGCAGCGCGTCTTGCACCAAGGGCGACGCAGCGACTTCGGCATGACGCGTCATGGCGGCAATGACGAGCGCATCGCCTTCGTCTCTCACACCCTGCAACCCCTCTATCGCACCCAAATCGATCAGCCTCTCCGGCGCAGAGAGGCGCAACTTCATGGCCTGCACCAAGCTCTGGCCGCCTGCCAGGTAGCGAGCCTCGCCTTGACAGGCGGCGGTCGCTTCTTGGGCCGAGGAGACGCGTTGATAAGCAAATGGATACATGAAGACCTCAGTCGTTGGGGCAATGAAATGACATTTTCATACAGGTGGGCGCTCACAGGGCGCAGGACCTGAATCCAAAGAATCCATCGTCGCGGTCGGGCAAGACGAAACGACGGCTTTTGGGGTGAACTGCCCGGGGGGCTGTCCATGATGACGCCCCTCGCAACACTTTGGCTCGCGCGTCGGGAGGATGGCAGGAGAACCCGGCCACCGTGGGACCGTTTGAGGTGGGCCACAGCCTTGCAGAGCCCAGTGTCCACTCCCACACATCGGCCCAGACAAACCCGCGCGAGGCCGCTGTGCAGGCGGCCTGTTCCCACTCGACTTCGGTGGGCAAACGCCTTCCCGCCCAGCGACACCAGGCATCGGCTTCATACCAAGTTACATGGGCCACCGCTTGTCCAGGCGGCGCCCGAACCGTGCGTTGGGCCTGCTCACGCAAGACCCCTCCCTGCCATTGCACCACCCCCCGGGGCGCGCGCCGCTCCTGCGCTTGCACCCAGTCCCATCCAGGCGCCGTCCACCAGCGCGCATCGTCATATCCACCATCCTCGGCAAATTCAGCCATGGCCGCCCAGCTCACCGCCTGCGCGTCGATTTCAAATTCCGGGATGTGTTCTTCAAAGGCCCAGCGCTCATTGGGCGGGACCAAGCCGCCTGGAGGCGATCCCACTTGAAATCGACGGGCGGGCATCCACAACGGCTCACGCCGAGCGCGCGAGGGTGGCGGGCCCAGCCGGGCCAAGGTCTCGCCGGCTTCCACGCCCAGACTTTGAGCCGCCTGCGCCAAGCGCTCGCAAAGTCGGTCCTCATTGAGCACCGCCCATCGCATCACATGCCAAGGAGCGTCATCGCCCTCTTGCTGCTCGGGCATCGCGGCCAGCAGGTCCAAGGTCTGCTCCAAAGTCTCTTGCAAATACCCACGCACTTCATCCGCCGCAGGCAATCCCTGCACCGGTCGCGTGTCCCAAGGAGCCCCATCCCAAGGAGAAAACCACTCGTCGGCTTGGGGATGCACAGAAGGCAGACGAGGTGCCAAGGCCGCCGCCATTTCGCCCTGGTGCCGCTGCACGTGGCGT
>RFSP01000260.1 GCA_009923895.1 Betaproteobacteria bacterium
GGCATCCTCTGGACTCAAGCGCGTGGACGTCATCTGTCCCGGTTTTGCCATCGATTGCCTGGAGACGCTGGAAGAAATTTCTCAAGAAGCCCGCGAGGCCTTCTTGGAGTCTGGCGGCGAATCGTTTCATTACATCGATTGCTTGAACGATTCATCCGATGCCGTGTCCGCCATGGTCGCCTTGATTGATCAACATGCGCAGGGCTGGCCCCAGGCGGGCATGACTTTGAGCCCCGAGGAGTCTGCCACCCTGCAATGCCAAGCGGCTCGTGCAAAGAAGATGGGGGCCCCGCGCTGAAGCCCGTTCAAGTCAAGACTCGCACCTCGACACCCGAAGAGATGCGATTGGACAAGTGGCTGTGGGCCGCCCGACTCTTCAAGACCCGCTCCCTGGCTGCCGAGTCCCTAGAGTTGGGGCGGGTGCAAGTCAATGGGCAGTCGGCCAAACCGTCCAAAGCTGTGCGTGTGGGCGACACACTCGAGATCCGGCAGCCCGGCGGCGGCCGCACCTTGGTCATTCAAGGGCTCAGCCCCATGCGCGGCCCGGCTTCCGTGGCTCAAGGGCTCTACCAGGAGACCCCGGAAAGCCAGGCCAAGCGACAAGCGTGGCAGGACCTGATGCGCTCCGGTGCCGAACCTGCTCGCCATTTTGTCAACGGCCGCCCCACCAAGAAAGATCGGCGGACCCTTCAAGACTGGCAACGCTGGAGCGCGTCGGTGGAGCCCTCCTAAAGCCGCTCCCGCCTCTTTTTGGGTTCTTTCTCGGCCCTTGAAACGGCTCCCATCACCCCCATGTGCTTATGGTTTTGCCGTTTCGGGCCACACGGGCCGAGCGGGTTACCAGCCTGAAATGACCCCTTCCATGAGCACCTCCTCCCCTCATCCAGAAGAGAGCCTTGCGCCTTCACCGCCAGAAACAGGCGCCGGTCCCACGCCCGAAGCCCGGCCTGCCGCTGCCGAAGGCTCTGCCTCCCCCGAAGCTTCCTTGCCTCAGCAATTGGCGGAACTCCAGGCGCGTCACGCCGAAGTGTCAGACGCCTACCTTCGAGCCAAAGCAGAAGCCGAGAACACCCGCCGGCGGGCTGATGAAGAAATTTCCAAGGCGCGCAAATTTGCTGTCGAGTCGTTTGCGGAGAGTCTTCTTCCGGTCAAAGACAGTCTGGAAGCCGCCATCGCTCTGCCCAACGCCACCCATGAGCAGCTGCTGGAAGGCGTCCAGGCCACCCTGCGGCAGTTGGCTGCGGCCCTGGAGCGCAACAAAGTGATGGAAATCGCCCCCGAAGCCGGCACCAAATTCGACCCCCATCACCACCAGGCCATCAGCATGGTGCCTGCGAATCAAGAGGCCAACACGGTAGTAGCCGTCCTGCAAAAAGGCTACCTCATCGCCGATCGGGTCCTTCGACCGGCCCTGGTCACGGTGGCTGCCCCCAAGGGTTGAAACCCACCTTTTTGGCCGCAATTCGACAGCAGATCCAGATTCCAGCGAACCTTTTCGCACCCTTCTTACAGATTTCAGGAGAACCAGACCATGGGCAAGATCATCGGCATTGACCTCGGCACCACCAATTCCTGCGTGGCCATCATGGAGGGCAACACCACCAAGGTCATCGAGAACAGCGAAGGCGCGCGAACCACGCCTTCCATCGTGGCCTATCAAGAAGATGGCGAAGTGCTGGTAGGCGCATCGGCCAAGCGCCAGGCCGTCACCAACCCCAAGAACACCCTGTACGCCGTCAAACGCTTGATCGGCCGCAAATTCACCGAGCGAGAGGTCCAAAAAGACATCGACCTCATGCCCTACACCATCACCGCCGCGGACAACGGAGATGCCTGGGTGGAGGTGCGCGGCAAAAAGGTGGCTCCTCCGCAAGTCAGCGCCGAGGTGCTGCGCAAGATGAAGAAGACCGCCGAGGACTACCTGGGCGAAGAAGTGACCGAAGCGGTCATCACCGTTCCAGCGTATTTCAACGACAGCCAACGCCAGGCCACCAAAGACGCTGGGCGGATCGCGGGCCTGGATGTCAAGCGCATCATCAATGAGCCCACCGCTGCCGCTTTGGCCTTTGGCTTGGACAAGCACGGCAAGGGCGAACGCCGCATCGCCGTATTTGACCTTGGGGGAGGCACTTTTGACATCTCCATCATTGAGATTGCCGACGTCGATGGCGAAAAACAGTTCGAGGTGCTGTCCACCAACGGCGACACCTTCTTGGGCGGTGAAGACTTTGATCAACGCATCATCGACCACATCGTCAGCGAATTCCGCAAAGAGCAAGGCGTGGACCTGACCAAAGACGTATTGGCACTTCAGCGCCTGAAAGAAGCCGCAGAAAAAGCCAAGATCGAGCTGTCCAACAGCACCCAGACCGACGTCAACCTGCCCTACATCACTGCCGATGCGTCGGGGCCCAAGCACCTGAACATCAAGCTCACCCGCGCCAAATTGGAGTCGCTGGTCGATGAGTTGGTCGAGCGCACGATCGAGCCTTGCAGAATTGCCATCAAAGATGCCGGCGTGAAAGTTGGCGACATTGATGACGTGATTTTGGTGGGCGGCATGACCCGCATGCCCAAGGTCCAAGAAAAGGTCAAAGAGTTCTTTGGTCGCGAGCCTCGCAAAGACGTCAATCCAGACGAAGCAGTGGCCGTGGGTGCAGCCATTCAGGGTCAGGTCCTGGGTGGTGACCGCAAGGACGTGCTGCTTTTGGATGTGACGCCCTTGTCGCTGGGCATCGAGACGCTGGGCGGCGTGATGACCAAGATGATCGCCAAGAACACGACCATCCCGACCAAGTTCGCACAGACTTTCTCCACCGCAGACGACAACCAGCCGGCGGTGACGATCAAGGTCTACCAGGGCGAGCGCGAGATGGCCACCGGCAACAAGCTGCTCGGCGAGTTCAACCTCGAGGGCATTCCGCCGGCGCCGCGCGGCACGCCGCAGATCGAGGTGTCGTTCGACATCGATGCCAACGGCATCCTGCATGTGGGCGCCAAGGACAAGGGCACCGGCAAGGAAAACAAGATCACCATCAAGGCCAACTC
>RFSP01000027.1 GCA_009923895.1 Betaproteobacteria bacterium
GGCCAAGATGAGGTGAATGCCGGCCGCACGCGCCTTTTGCGCCAGCCGGGCGATCAGCTCTTCGATCTTCTTGCCCACCACCATCATCAGGTCGGCCAGCTCGTCAATCACCACCACGATGTAGGGCAACCGCTCCAAAGGCTCGGGCGACTCCGGGGTCAAGCTGAAGGGGTTGCCCAGGTGCTCACCGCGCTCCGCCGCCTCTTCAATCTTGCGGTTGTAGCCCGAGAGTTGGCGCACGCCCATCTTGCTCATGAGCTTGTAGCGGCGCTCCATCTCTCCCACACACCAGTTGAGCGCGTTACCGGCTTGTTTCATGTCGGTGACCACGGGGCACAACAGGTGTGGGATGCCCTCGTAGACACTCATCTCCAGCATCTTGGGGTCGATGAGAATGAGCCGAACGTCTCGCGCTTCGGCCTTGTACAGCAGCGACAAGATCATGCCGTTGATGCCCACGGACTTGCCCGAACCCGTGGTACCCGCCACCAAGCAGTGCGGCATCTTGGCCAGGTCGGCCACCACAGGTGAGCCGACGATGTCCTTGCCCAGACCCATCGTGAGCAAAGACCCGGCGTCGTTGTAGGCCTGCGATCCCAGAATTTCCGACAACCGTATGGTTTGGCGCCGGGCGTTGGGCAGTTCCAAAGCCATGGTGGTCTTGCCAGGGATGGTCTCTACCACCCGTATGCTCACCAAACTCAATGAACGGGCCAAGTCCTTGGCCAGGTTGACGATCTGGCTGCCTTTGACCCCCGTGTCGGGCTCGATTTCATAGCGCGTGATGACCGGCCCGGGCAGCGCGGCCACAACGCGCACCACCACGCCAAAGTCTCCGAGCTTCTTTTCAATCAGACGCGAGGTGAGCTCCAGCGATTCTGCTGACACGGTCTCTTGACGGCCTCCCACGGCGTCCAGCAGGTCGACTTGAGGCAACTTGTTTTCTGAAAGCTCGACAAACAAAGGCTTTTGCCGCTCCTTGGCCACACGTTCAGACTTGGGCACCTCGAGCACCGGCTCCTCGATGAGGATGGGCACATGCGCCAGCTCGGTTTGCAACTGCGTGTCAACCACGGCCTCGCGTTCTCGCAGGGCCTGCTCACCCAAGCGCTGGTCCTCTTCGATCTCTCTGCGCTCTTGGCGGCGTTCACGAAGCCCATCAATGCGCTCGCCGATGGCCTCGGCCACAGACATCCAAGAAAACTGCAAGGTCAAAGGCAAGGCCACCACCAGACATGCAATCCAAAACACCCCCGAACCCGCAAAGCCCAAGAAATGCATCGACAAACTGCCCAAGGTGTGTCCCAACACGCCTCCGGCGGGTCCGGGCAAACGGGCTTCCAAACCGTACAAGCGGGTCCACTCCAATGAGGTACTGGCCGCCAGCAGCAGCCCCAAGCCCAGCCAAAAGGGCAGTCGTTGGGTCCAATGAGGGGGTTCTGCCGGAACCCCGGGCGTTGCCGCTCGCAAGCGGGCCGCCAAGGCCGCCAGCCATTGCCGCGCAGCCACCAGCATCACCCACCACAACGAGTAGCCGAGCACAAAGTACCCCAGGTCAGACAACCAAGAGCCCACAACGCCCACGCGGTTGTGCAGCGGCCCGTGCGCGCCCGAAGTGCTGAACCCTGGGTCTCCTGCATGGTGACTCCACAAGGCCAATGCGCACAGCAGCCACAGGGCAGCCCCCAGCACCAGACCCAGTCCACGGCGCTGCCAAGCAAAGGGCCACAGGGACGTCCCACTGGCTGACGCCGAATCTGGGCCTTCGGCGGTGGCGCCACCGGAGCCGCTCAATGATCCCAAAGGAAAGCTCATGGCGAGATTGTGGCGCATCGCGCCGGCTCCGGCACAATACTCCCATGCTTTTCCATTGATTGAGCCGCTTTATGTCCTCTGCAACTCGCCACGCCCGTGTACTGATCCTGGGCTCCGGCCCCGCCGGTTATACCGCCGCCATCTATGCCGCACGTGCCAACCTGCAACCCTTGCTGATCACTGGGCTTGCCCAGGGCGGCCAATTGATGACCACCACCGAAGTGGACAACTGGCCGGCCGATGTCCATGGCGTCATGGGCCCGGACCTGATGCAGCGGTTCCAACAACACGCAGAACGCTTTCAGACCGAGATGGTGTTTGATCACATCCACACCGTCAATTTGTCTCAACGGCCCTTCACGCTGACCGGCGATTCAGGCACCTACACCTGTGACAGCCTCATCATCGCCACGGGCGCCAGCGCCAAATACCTGGGCCTGCCCAGTGAGCAGGCCTTCATGGGCCGTGGCGTCAGCGGTTGCGCCACTTGCGATGGATTTTTCTATCGCAACCAAGAGGTCTGTGTCATTGGAGGGGGCAACACCGCTGTGGAAGAGGCGCTGTATCTTTCCAATATCGCTTCCAAAGTCCACCTCATCCATCGTCGAGACAAATTCCGCGCTGAAGCCATCATGATCGACAAGCTCATGACCAAGGTCGAGTCGGGGAAGATGCAATTGCACCTGTGGCACACCCTGGACGAGGTGCTGGGGGATGCCAGCGGCGTCACGGGCGTGAGGATCCGCTCCACGCAGACGCAAGCCACCACCGACCTGACCCTCAAAGGGTGTTTTGTGGCCATTGGCCACCAGCCCAACACCGACATCTTCAAGGGGCAGGTGGACATGAAGGACGGATACATCGTGACTCGAAGCGGGCTCGAGGGCTTTGCCACCCAAACCAGCATGCCTGGCGTCTTTGCGGCCGGTGACGTGCAAGATCATGTGTACCGACAAGCCATCACCAGCGCGGGCACCGGTTGCATGGCCGCACTGGACGCGCAGCGGTACCTGGAAAGCCTGGGTTAAAGCAAAGAGATTTACAGCGCCAAGTACCCGGGGTTGGGCAACACGCCCTCGAGCGCAGGCACATTGGCCTTGCGGGGGCTGACCCGCCCGCCTCGGGACTTGAGCCACTGCTCGACCACGTCCCACACAGGCTTCAAATTCTGTCGTTTGGCCTCTTCGGCCACAGGGGCCCAACCCGCCACACGGTAGGTTTTGGACGGCTCGATGAGCTGCCCATTCAAGCGCATGTCGTGAATGCGCTGCCCCATTTTTTCGTTGGGACGACAGGTGTAGGTCATGCCCCCTACCCGCACCATGTCGCCGCCCTGCTGGTAGTAGGGGTCGGGATTGAACAGGTTGTCACACACATCTTCCAAGACCGTCTTCAAGGTCTCACCGGTCATGTCGGTGACGGTGGCATAGGAGTAGGTGGTGGAGGTCATGTCCATCAACCATTCTCGGGTGATGGCCTGCCCGGGCAACAACGAAGTGCCCCAGCGGAAACCCGGAGAGAACGCGATCTGTGCCCCTTGCACATCGAGCAAGGCGTCCAAAATGAGTTGGTCGCCGGTGCCATTGAAGTTGCCACGGCGGTACAGCGTGCCTTCGGTCACCGCGAGCTTCTCACTGAGCTTGGCCTCATATGGGGCACGGATCTTTTGGATGAGCGCCGCCATGTCTTTGTCAGCCGGTAGCATGTTGGCGAACACGGGCAAGAGCTTGTAGCGGTAGTCGGTGACCTTTTTGTCCTTGACCTCAAGATCCAACACGCCCAGGAATTTGCCGTTGGATCCGGCATTGGTCACCAGCGTCTTTCCACTTTTGTTGCCCACAATGGTGGCCACCGGCATGCCATCGTGGGTGTGACCCCCCATGATGGCGTCAATGCCGCTCACCCGGCTGGCCATCTTGAGGTCCACGTCCATGCCGTTGTGACTGAGCACCACCACCACCTGTGCGCCCTTGGCACGTGCCTCGTCCACCATCTTTTGCATGTTCTGGTCTTGGATGCCGAACTCCCAATCGGCGACCATGTAGCGGGGATTGGCAATGGGGGTGTAGGGGAAGGCCTGCCCAATGATGGCGCACGGCACACCGTTGATCTCTCGGATGACATAAGGCTTGAAGACCGGGTCACCGAAATCATTGGTCTTGATGTTTTGCGCGACAAAGTCCACCTTGCCGGCAAAGTCCTTTTCGACGATTTCTTTGACCCGCTCCATGCCCAGCGTGAATTCCCAGTGACCGGTCATCACATCCACGCCCAGGAGCTTGCAGGCATCGACCATGTCCTGACCGTTGGTCCACAAGCAGGTGCCCGAACCTTGCCAGGTGTCGCCGCCGTCCAGCAACAAAGCGCCGGGGCGACTCGCCTTGAGACGCTTGACCAAAGTGGCCAAGTGCGCGAATCCGCCCACTTTGCCGTAGCGTCGCGCCGCGGCTTCAAAGTCAAGACAACTCAGGGCATGGGCCTGCGCCGAGCCAGGGCGAACACCTGCCGTCTTGAGCAGATGTTCACCCACCAGGTGGGGCAGCTGCCCCTTCATCGCGGCAATGCCCAAATTCACGCTCGGCTCGCGAAAGTGAATCGGCATGAGTTGCGCATGGCAATCCGTCATGTGCAAGAACGAGACCTGGCCCCATCGGGCAACGTCGTACAGGCCCTGCTCGGCCCGCGCGGCGTCAGCCTGCGCATGGGCGCCCAGGTGCATGCCAGCCAATGTGCCGGCCCCCAAAACCTGGACGAATTCGCGTTTGGTCAAGTTCATGGATCGCTCTGCGGAGGGCGCAGCAAGGTGCTGCAGGGTGTCAGCTCACCGTGGCTTCGTCGGTGCGGGTGTCGCCTTTGTTGTCCTTCCAAGTGATGGACACCTTGTCTCCAGCCTTGGCTCCCTTGATGGTGAACTGCAGGAACGGGTTTTTGGACACGGCAGGGCCCCACTCGGCCGTCATCACCACCTTGCCGTTGAGTGACGCCGTGACGTCCTGGATGTGCCAGGCGGGCACCAATTTGCCTGATGCATCGCGGCGCTGACCGGATTCCATTTCATGGCTCATGAGCACGCGGACGGTGGCTTTGTCACCAGCGGCCTGCGCGCGAATGCGCATCGGATCTGCCATCTTGATTCTCCTTGAATGGGTGGATGTTCAGCCGCCGCAGCCGCCGAGCGTGACCTTGACTTCTTTTTTCGCGAAGAAGGTCTTGCCGTCGTTGGTGATGGCCACTGCGTAAACGTCAGAGGACTGCCCCATCTTGGAGCGGGTCGAGAAATTGGGCTCCACCTCGGCACTGACATTGAAGAGCGCCACGAGGACAGAGGGGTTCTTCTCCACCAAGACCAACAGCTGCTTGAGGTTGGGCAGGCTCGAGGCCACACCCAGGGGCACCACGGCGCCGTTTTCTGCAATGTCCGGACCAGTGATGGTCACGTCCTTGCTTTCGACCGGTGCGCCCGCACCCAGCGCTTTGACCACGTCGGCCACCGACTTGGCGTCAAACGCGGCCTTGTTAAAGGCCAGGGCATATTGAGGAAATCCGGCAGCGGCCAACAGGCCTGCCACCGCGGCGCTTCGCTGAAGCGCTTGTCTACGCGTCACCATGGGAGTCACTCCTCTGAAAAATGGGTATGAACGGTTACTTCTTGGCGCCCTGAGCGATCCAATTGGCAATGATCTGGGCATCGGCACTGCTGATGTTTTGCGCTGGCATGGGGATTTGCCCCCAAACCCCGACGCCCCCAGCCTTGATTTTGCCTGCAATGTAGTCGGCTTTGCCCGCATGCTTCTTGGCCACCTCCATCAACCCCGGGCCCACCAGCTTGCGGTCCACGGCGTGGCAGCCGGTGCAGGCGTACTTGGCCAACAGGGCCTGAGCGGCTTTGGCGCCATCATCCGTCTTCGGAGGCGCCGCTGCGGCCGCCGGGGCCGGCGCGGCATTGGACGCTGCAGCCACTTTGGCCGCCGTCCCTGAGGAGGCCTCCGGCCGGGTCGTGTCGGCGCCGATTTGCTGGCCTACCAAGCGATTTTGCTCGGCCAAATTGCCGTGCGCATTGCGTGCGAAATCGGGCAATAAAGAGGCCACGGCCACTTCGGTCACACAGTCGCGCATGCAAGGCAGGTTGGCCGTATCGGGCTTGGCCGCTCCTTTGAACTCACCGCCGGGCCACATCGCATGCGCCGTGCTCATGCCGTTGCGGTTGGGCATGCGTTTTTGCACCTCGGCCATATTTTTGTCAGACAGCGTGAAGTTGTCGGGCACCACCTGGGCCAAATTGAGCATAAAGGCCAAGACGGCGTACACCTCGTCATGGGTCAAAGACTTGGGTGCATTCCAAGGCATGGCCCGGTTGATGTAGTCCCACAGCGTCGACAGCGTGGCCACTTTCATCATCGTGGTGCGCCCAGGAAAATCTTGACGCGTGAGATTGGCCACCCGCCCGGTTTCTATGTCCTTGGGGGTGGTGCCGCCCACCAGCGGGCTGAACACCTCATTGGATTCACCGAAGATGCCGTGGCACTGCGCGCACTTGCTCTCCCAAATGTCTTGCCCCTTCGCCGCCGAGCCTGAACCGGGTGGCAGGCCTTTGAAATCGGGGCGGACATCGATGTCCCAGGCCGCGATTTCTTTGGCCGTGGCCGGACGTCCCAAGTGCGGGTACTTGCTCGACTGTGCCTGCGCCGCGGTCACACTCAGGGCGAAAAGTGCCAGCCCCAGCGCCCACTGTCCCCAAGGTTTAGGAGAGCTGAACATTTTTCACCTCCCCGTTTTCTTGGACCAACCAGGTCTGGATGGCGTTGTTGTGATAAATCGAACGGGTCCCTCGAACGCCACGCAGCTGCCGAAAGGTGGGTTGCACAAAACCCGTCTCATCTTGCGCCCGGCTTTGGATGAGGGCGGGTTTGCCATCCCACACCCAATCCAAGTTGAACCGCGTCAAAGCCTTGGACAACACCGGGGTTTCCAAACGGGCAGATCGCCAATTGCGTCCCCCATCCACCGATACATCCACCCGCTTGATTTTTCCTCGACCCGACCAGGCCAGACCGGTAATGTTGTAGAAACCTTTGTCCAACATCACCTGACCGCCCGACGGGGTGGTGACCACACTCTTGCACTCTTGGATGCTCGTGTACTGGCGATGATCGCCGTTGGGCATGAGGTCGATGTAATGAATGGCCTCGTCCTTGGCCGCATAGGGCATGTCGCCCACTTCGATGCGGCGCAGGTACTTGACCCAACTCACTCCTTGAACGCCCGGCACCACCAGGCGCAGGGGGTAGCCGTTTTCCGGCCGCAGCATCTCGCCGTTTTGCCCGTAGGCCACCAAGACCTCCCCAGCGGTGATGAGACTCATGGGAATGGTGCGTGTCATTGATGAGCCGTCGGCGCCCTCGGCCAAAACAAACCGGCCTTTCTTGAGGTCCACGCCGGCAAGCTCCAGCAAGGTGATGAGAGGAACGCCTGTGAACTCGCTGCATGAAATCATGCCGTGGGTGTACTGCACTGTGGGTACGGCCACATTGCCCCACTCCACGGCCGTGTTGGCACCGCACTCAATAAAGTGAAAGCGCGACACCGAGGGCAAGCGCATGACCTCGTCCATGGTGAAGACCATCGGCGTCTTGACCAGCCCGTTGATCATCAAACGGTGCTTGGAAGGATCCACATCCCACCAACCCTGGTGGTGCCGCTCAAAGTGCAAGCCACTGGGCGTGACGATGCCAAACAGGGACTGCAAGGGCGCGAAAGACACCGAGGCCTGAGTGGTCTGAGTGAGACCGGGGCTTTGCCTGCGCTGCAAATTGGATTCGAACTTGGAGGGCGAGCCATAACCGCTGGTGGCCACCCCCTGCCCCAGACCTTTGCTGTGCTCGGGCAACTGAAGGATGTGAGGGTCTCCGCCCTCGGGCGGCACCGGATTGCCCTGAGCGATGGCCGCGCCCGTCGCTGCGCCGGCCGTGGCCGCGGCAAATGCCCGGCGAATGAAGTCGCGCCGACCGGTCTTGCCTTCAGCGAAGACCTGCCGGACGCCCTCACGGTCTAGAAAGTGCTCAGGGGCCTTGAGAACGCGCCCAGAAAGGGAGTTGTCTTTCACATCCGCTCCGTGATGTTCGATGAACTTGCACAGCGCCAACTTCATGGAGGGCGCTGTCTCCTTCAGTCTTTTTCTATCAGTCTGCGTTTATATTACAAAAGTCAAATATATACAAACATGGGTGAGCACAGAACCTCCTCGTCAGGACTGAGTCAGCCGAGGCCCCTCCCCTTTCGTTTCCAACCTTCTCAATCCAGCGTTTTCCTTCAGACCTTTGGTAGGGGCCCTCAATTCACTTGGCGGTGAACTTGTAATGCTCACGGTTGAGCACTGCGGCCACGGCCGTCGTGTCTTCAGGGAAGAACCCCAGATTGAGTTGGGTGCTGCAGTAGTCCACCATGCCGCGCAAGAGCCCCGGCGAATTGATTCGGCCTTTGGGGTTGTAGATGTCGTCGCCATTGCCGCCGACATTGCGAGCGTGACAGGCGCTGCATTTGTGTTCGGCGATCAATTGGCGGCCCAGCTTGAGGTCGGCGCCTTTGAAGATTTCAGGCTCTGCCCTTGAGGGCCCAGCCAACAAGAGCAGGCACATCCACAGCATGAGACTCGCTCGCATTGCAAAACCTCCATTGCAGCCGCATCAACGAACGCCCAGAGCCAGGCGCGCCGCTTGGTATTGTTCATCGAAATAGGCCGCATAAAAGTCGGGCAAATACGCACCGTCGAGGCGCTTGGCCACTTCTTTGCCGCCCGGTCCATAGAACAGCACCGTGGGCGCCACCTTGATTTGACGCATCCGAATCCAAGCCTCTTGCGTCAGTGACTTGCCGTCAAAGTCGGTCAGCTCGGCACGGTCGCGCATGTCGATTTGGACCACGTGGCCGCCCTGCGCATTCAGGTGGACCAGGTGATGCTCGCGGACCACGGTGCAATAGCCACATCCAGGCAAGCTGACCATCACCACCAATGGCTCGCGAGCCTTCAGCGCCCGCTCCAAGGAGTGGGGCAAGGACTGTGCCTTGGGCAGCAAGGGAGCGGAGGCAGCCTGTAGCAGCCCACCTGGCCATCCGCAGGCGGCCCAGGTCGCCAGGCCCAGGAGGCCTCGGCGGTCCAGCACGCTCGTTACCTTCTCACCGCTCATGGCGTCTCATGCTCCATGAGCAAATAAGTGTTGTACGCGTTCATGCGGTTGGCCGCTTTGAACAACGGCAACCCCTCAAAGCGCCGCCAATCGGTGTTGGCATAGGCTTCCTCGAAGGGCACCATGTCAGCGGCAGCCTGCCCCATGACCTTGCGCAGGTACACCAGGTAATCTCGCGTGAGCGAAATGTCCGAGCGCGCATCTTTGGACTCGGGTCCATGTCCCGGAACCACCACTTGGGCATCGAAAGACAACAGGCGCTCCAAACCCACAATCCAATGGCGGCTGTCGGCCTGGCCCACAAAGGGAATTCGGTTCCTGAACACCAAGTCGCCTGCAAACAGCAATTTCCGCTGAGGCACGTAAACCACCAAATCCTCTGCCGTGTGCGCAGGCCCCACGGGCTCAATGACGAAATCCAATCCTCCCAGACTCAAGGTCTCGGCGCGGTCAATCCAGCGGTCTGCACTCACCAGACGGGTCTGATCATCGACCCAGGGCCACAGTTCTTGTCGGGAGGCCTTCAGGCGCAGGGCGGCCGTGTCGGAGTTCAGATATTCACGCCCCTTTTCATGGGCCAATATCTTCGCCCCGGCCTCCTGAAACACCTGCAGGCCGTAGATGTGATCGGCGTGATAGTGGGTCAGGATCACCCACTTCACCGGCTGCGGCGTGAGCTGGCGGATCTCAGCCAGCAAACGCCGTGCGAGCTCCGGAGAACCCAACGCATCGACCACCACCACCCCGGACGGCGTGATCACAAAACCGGCATTGGAGATGAAATTTTGATTGGCAGAAGACCCCAGCTCTGCGAGACCTTGCACCATGTAGGCGTCCGGTGCCACTTGCTTGGCCACCATGCGTGATGGGGCGTTTTGGGCCAAGGCACTCCAGGCGCTGAGCATCAGGGCGCCAAAGGCCAAGATCTGCCGCCAATAAAAAGGGCGTCTCATCATTGGAAGTGTCCCAAGTGGGGGTGGGAGGGGGCAGAAGGCTCGCAAAAAGATGGGAGGAATTTGATGCTGCATCAGCCGCTGCATCAGCCGAAGTGCATGTTTTAGCACTGAACGAGGTCCCTGGCCAAGGGGTTAGATCAACTCCACTGCAAAGGATGCAGCCCGAGTGTGCGACAAGGGCCAATGTTAGGATTGCGCCATGGCAACTCGGGGCAACACCCGCATCACCGCTTCGACCCGATCGAGCGCCTCAAAGAAGGCGTCGAGCGGGGTTGCCTTGCGCGTGCCAACCGTGCCTGCCGTGCCTCAAAAGAGGGCTGCACGCCGGCCCAAGGCCATCGCGGACACGGTGAGCGACGAAATGTTTGAAGTCGCCGCCGACACCTTTCGCATCATGTCGGCGCCCATGCGGCTGCGCATCATCAACAGCTTGTGCGAAAAAGAAAAGTATGTGGGGCAGTTGCTGGAAGAAATTCCCACGACACAGCCCAACATGTCCCAGCACCTCAACGCCTTGTTCAAAGCCCATATTCTGGGCCGCCGGCGCGAGGGCGTTCAGATCTACTATCGCATCATCAATGGGCAAGTGCTCACCATTTGCCGCGCGATGTGTCAACACGTGGCCACGTTGACCGACCCCGCCAGCGATGCGTCCAGCGGGTGATCCAGGCCGGATCAGGGTTTGAGATAGACGTAGCCTTCTTTGGCCTGCAATCGGGCCACCTCGGCCACCCCAGAGGGCACGATCTTGGCTTCCATGACCACCTTGGACGGATCGATATTGCGGGTTACCAAGGTGTTGTTGCACACGCGAAACTGAACCCCTTTGGCAGACAAGTCACCCACCGCACCGCTGAATTCGCGTCCTTTGCTGTCCTTGGCGCCCTCCAGCAGAAAATCGATGCCTGGCCCGTGCGTCACCACCACCAATTTGGCCTTGGGATCGGCCTGAAGGTGATTGCGCACGTTGTTGAGAATGGCGGCGATGGACTCCACGCCCGTGTTGACGTGATAGACGGCCTTGACGTCCTGGGCCCAAGCGCTGAGGCTGGCGCCTGCCAGACCCACCGTCAACACGACCGCTGCACACACCCGGACCCAAAAGGTTCTCATCTCCATCACTCCCAGCTCAGCCCACCAGATCGGCCCAAGATATCCACCCCAGGCATCAACCCAAAGTGTCCGCCCAAATGTTTTGCGCCCAATTCCAGGCATAGATGCCTTCGAGCTCGTTGGGCTCGGTCGACACGCCACCGGAGCCCGGTACGGTCTTGTAGGTCTTGTCTTTGTCGTCGTACTGGTGCACCGAGGCCACATGCACCACCAGCTTGTCGTTCACAAAGCTGTAGCAGGTGTTGCTCAGGAAAGGTCTTGGATTGATGGGCAAGTTGGACAGCTCGGCCACGATGGCTGCGGCCGTGACCTTGCCATGCGAATTGGCCATGTGGCCCGACTTGGGCATGAGCGGCGCGAGCATGATGGAGTCGCCCACCACGTGCACGTCCTTGGCCTGCGTGGACTCAAAGTTGATGTAGTTCACCCCACACCAGCGGTTGTTCACATTGGCCAAGCCGGTTTGTACGGCAATGCTTCCTGCGCGCATGGCTGGCAAGACATTGAGCACATCGGCTTTGACGTCATTTTGGACGTCGAACTTCAGGGTGCTGGACTTGGCATCAACTGCCATGACCTTGTGCTGAGGCATGTATTCCACGATGCCCTTGTAGTCGTTGGCCCAGACCTTCTTGAACAGCGGCCCCTTGGAGGTGACGTCGGGGTTGGCGTCGATGATCAGCACCTTGGACTTGGGCTTGGCCTGCTTGAAGTAATGCGCCACCTGGCAGGCGCGTTCATAAGGCCCAGGAGGGCATCGGTAAGGGGCCTCGGGAATGGCGATGGCATAAACACCGCCATCGCGCATTTGCTCCAACTGCTTGCGCAGCGCCAGCGTCTCAGGGCCCGCCTTCCAGGCTTGCAACACTTGCCCAGATGCATTGGCCGCCTGAAGACCTTCGATGGTGTTGAGCATGAGCTCAATGCCCGGCGAGAGCACCAGCTTGTCGTATCGAATGGTCCCCCCCGAAGCGAGCGTGACGGTCTTCTTGCCTGCATCCACACCCGTGACATGGTCTCGGACCACCTTCACGCCATGCTTACTTTGCAACTTGTCGTAAGGCGACGTCACATCGGCCAGCGTCTTGGACCCACCGATCACCAGATTGGAAATGGGGCATGACACAAAGGCGGCATTGGGCTCCACCAGCACCACGTCAATTTGGTAGTCCGACAAAAGCCGAACGTATTTGGCCGCGGTGGCGCCGCCATAGCCGCCGCCCACCACCACCACGCGGGCGCTGCTGGGCACCAAGTTGGCACAGCCCGACAAACCGCCCAAGGTTCCAAGCAAACCCAAAGCCGCAGAGGATTGAAGAAGATGACGACGATTCATGATGCGCTTCTCCCCTTCTTCAACGTTTGGTGGCGGCGTAATAGTCGGCAATGGTCTGCACCTGCGCGTCGGTCAGACCTTTGACGATTTGATGCATCACCGTGGCGGGTCGACTGCCGTCTTTAAAAGCCTGCATCTGCCGCAGCATGTAATCCTTGGGCATGCCCACCAAGGCCGGAATGGCCGAGCCATCGACGGTGCGGCCGTCGGTACCGTGGCAGTTGGCACACATAGCCGCGGTGGCACGTTGGTGCAAAGCAGCCGCCGTTGTCTGGGCGTGAACCAAGCTGGCGAAGAAAGCGGACCACATCACGGTGGCCACCTGGAGGAAGCGGGTCATGGGCACCTCTTGAAAAACCGGTTGAATAAATCAGCAGCCAAGAATATATCGGAGCAGCTGCAAATCAACCCCTGGGTTATCACCCATGCACAGGTCGCGCAACCGTCACCCCCAAGATGTCAGGGCTGGACCAGGGCCGGCGCACTCTCAGGCGGAGCGTCCAGCCAGCGGTCGACGACTCCTGCACCCATCCACATGCCTGCCAACGCCACCCAAGCGGTCAGAGAAAAGATAGCGCCGCCGGTCACCCCCGCGCCCACTGCGCAGCCGCCCGCCAGCATGGCGCCGAACCCCATCAGGATCGCA
>RFSP01000261.1 GCA_009923895.1 Betaproteobacteria bacterium
TTGAGCGGGCCTCCTTTTCAGCTCAGCCCCGACCCTACTTTTTATTTTGAAAGTCGCGGTCACCAGCGCGCCTTGGCTTATTTGCAGTACGGCATCGTGCAGGGTGAGGGATTTATTGTGGTCTCTGGGGAGATCGGGACGGGCAAGACCACCCTCGTCAAGAAGCTGCTGTCTGCTTTGGACGAGACAAGGGTGGTGGCCGGTGAAGTGCTGAACACCCAGTTGAATTGTGGAGAGCTCTTGCAAGCGGTGGGTATGGCCTTTGGCGTTCCTCTGGCGGGCCAAAGTAAAGCGCAGATGTTGGGGTCATTGGAGGCGCACTTCCTGGGGGTGGCTGCCAGTGGACGGCGCGCGTTGCTGGTGGTCGATGAGGCCCAGAATTTGGATAACGAAGCCCTTGAGGAGCTTCGGATGCTGTCCAACTTTCAACTGGGACCTCAGGCGCTGTTGCAGAGTTTCTTGGTGGGGCAGCCTGGCTTGCGTCAGAAATTGGCCTCGCCCTCGCTGGAGCAGCTGCGCCAACGCATCATGGCAGCCTGCCATTTGGAGCCGTTGGCAGCTGAAGAGACCCAGGGGTATCTGAGCTCTCGATTGAGTCGCGTGGGGTGGTCCGGTCGGCCGCGGTTTGATGATGAAGCGGTGAACCTGATTCACAACCGATGTGATGGCGTGCCCAGGCGCATCAATCGCCTGTGTACGCGTTTGCTTCTGGCGGCTTGTCTTGACGGTCGCGACGACATCGATGCAGATTTTGTCGCTCGTACCGCCGACGAATTGACGCAGGAGGTGGGGACGTTTGCGATGGCATAGCGGGTGGGACCGCTTGAGAGACATGGGGTCTCGCGAGGCCCTTCAGCCTTGGGTGTCGCGACTTGCGCTGGCCTTGATCATGGGCGCCTGCGGGGCGGGCTCTGGAGACTTGAGCCCTGTGGAGGATTCAACACAGGCGTGGCTTCCTGATCCGATACCCGATCCTGTACCTCGCATCCTTCGCACGGACTGGAGTGTGACGGGTGTGGTGGGAGGGGTGCCTGTGAGGACGAATGTGTGTGCGACGTTTGCACCGGGTGCGAGCGCCTCGTCGATCAACTCGGCGATCAATGCGTGCAGCGCGGGCGGAGGCGGCGTGGTGCAACTCAGTGCGGGCACGTTCAATGTGAGCGGCATTCAGGTGTATGCGAGCAACGTGACCTTGAGAGGCGCGGGCGCGGATCAGACGGTGATCAAGGCGTGCAACGCGGTGAGCCTGGGCAACGGGGCCAACTACGCGAGCAATGTGTCCATTACCGGCGGTGGCGCCAAGGACAGCCGCCAGATCACGGTGGCCTCCACCAACGGCATGACGGTGGGCGGGATGATCGAGGTGGATCGCGACAACGAGGCGGGGCTGGCCATCAGCACCTCAGGCGGCAGCCGCCACATCCGCCAGGTCAACGTGATCACGGCCATCAGCGGCAACACGCTGACGCTGCGCAACCCGCTGGTGTGGAACTTCAACGCGGGCACCCCCCGGGTGAAGTTCACTTTCACCAACACCAAGAGAAGCGGGGTGGAGGACCTCAAGATCGACCACTCGGGCACCAGCGGGTGCACCAACTTCATGATCCAGTACTGCGACAGCTGCTGGGTCAAGGGGGTGGAGTCGGCCAACCCGGCGGGCTACCACTTCACGATTTTGGGCACGGTCAACGGGGAGTTCAGGGACTCGTTCGTGCACGATGCGCAGACCTACGGGGCCAACAACGCGGGGCTGCAGGTCTACGGCAGCGCTGCCTACGGCTCCAACTCGAGCTGGAAGATTGAGAACAACATCTTCAACAAGACCTTCCCGGCCGTGGAGCTGCAAAACGCGGCCAGCGGGTTTTACGTGGGCTACAACTTCTCGTACGGCTCAGCGGCCACGGCCACCAACGCGCCGGTGAGCTGGACGTTTGATGACAACCACGGCCCGCACGACATGATGAATCTCTGGGAGGGCAACAGCGGGGAGATGTTTGGGGCCGACGGCTACTACGGCAGCTCCAGCCACGCCACGGTGTTTCGCAACCACTTCACGGGCTACAACCGCAACTCGGGCAATGCCGACGAGCCGGTGCGGCTGAACCGGCTGAGCTACTACTACAGCCTGGTGGGCAATGTGCTGGGTGCGAGCACGTGGACGCCGGTCAAGTACGAGCAAAACAGCGACGGCTGCACGGGCGGAACGGCCATTTACCGGCTGGGCTACCCCAACATTGGCAACTGCGGACTCACCGACTCCACGGGCTACCCGGTGCCCGGGGGCATGAGCTACCCGGACGCCAAGGTCAACACCACGCTGCTGCGCTGGGGCAACTATGACACCTACGGCAAGACCACGCGATTCCAGGCCTCGGAGTTGCCCGCCGGGGTGCCCACGCCCAGCACGCAGGCTTTGAGGGCGTCGTACGTGTACGCAGCCAAGCCGGCGTGGTTTGGCAGTGTGGCGTGGCCGCCCATTGGGCCCGACGTCACAGCGGGCAGCGCCTTTGGGGACTCCAGCGGACATGTGCAAAAAATCCCCGCCCAACTTTGCTGGGAAAACCGCAACCTCGTCTCCTCCACCAGCACCTTCAACGCTAAAAACTGCTACGGGTATTGAGATGCATTCAGGATTTTGAGCTGCCGCAACGCGAGGACAGGACGAGCGTCAGATCCCTAGTCTGAAGATTGGCAGACCTTGCGGCCACCCGTACGCTTGCACGCAACAGTCACCTGGTGTTGATCGGATCGCCTCTTGATGTCACGAATGTCTTTGCACAACCCTGAGGGTGCGCTTCCAAGGCGGGTCTGCATGGTGACCCATTCCTATTACGAGAGCGACAACCGTGTGCAGCGGTATGCCCGCGCATTGGCGCAGCGAGGTGACCAGGTGATGGTCTTGGCCCTGCGGCGCACACCCGACCTGCCGCTGGCCGAGCGTTTGGACGGTGTGACGGTGCACCGGATTCAAGACCGGTTCGACAAAAAAATCGCCTCCAAATCCAAACACCTCTGGGATTTGGGGCGATTC
>RFSP01000262.1 GCA_009923895.1 Betaproteobacteria bacterium
GGTGGAAATCGATGTCACCCGAGAAAATCTCGGCCATCTGGGTGGCCACCGCATCAGGAATGCGGGCCTCGTCGGTGGCCGCAAACAAAGAAGAACGGATGGTGCCGCCTGCAAAACGCGACTCGGTGGCCAGCACCTCGGTGGCCGTCTGCACCTCAAAGCGGCCCGGCGCGGCGGCCGATGGCGCCATCGTCACACGCTGAAAGTGGGTGTGCGAGAGCTCGTGTTTTTCAGCGGGCAGACGCACCACCAACTCTTGCAGTTGTCCACTTTGGGTGGCCCGCACCGTGACCAGCCGCCCGGCGCGGCCTTCCAAGTTGCGTCGCAGGGTGGGGTCAAGCTGGGCAAAGCGCAATGCGGACGGGTCCATGACGCCCAGGCGCTTGAACAAGGCCGCCATGTTCTCACCGGCTCGAGACACTTCGGTGCGGCTCAACGACAAGTCCAGGGCTGCCAAGGCCTCGAGCTGAGGAGCGATGGCTTCGGTCTGGACCTGCTCAATCACCACGCGTTGCGGCAGATCGGCCGCGTCGGGCGCCAAAGGCGCCACGGCCAGGGCGATGGCCGTCCCGCCGCCCAGCACCGTCGCCACGGCCCAGGCGGTGGCGCGCGCATGGCGGTAGCGCAGCGAACGCAGCTGCTCACCCCAAGCCACCAGCTGGGGTTCAAGGGCAGCCACGCGCGTACGCCACGTGCTCAACGAGGACCAATCAAACCAAGCCACCAAGGCACCAACGACAATGTCAAACGTTTTTCTTCGGCGGCGCGTTCACGCAGGTCCCCTAGAATGGGAGAGCCCGTGCATCGCGCGCAGGATCGGCGAGTATAGCTGCTGACTTCCTGGTCGAGGAATGGGCCAAAACCCGAACTTTTGGGCCGCGCGTCGGCCGATTTCTCCCGCCTGATCCATGTCTGCACCTTCAAACGTTGCCGCTTTACAACACCCGGTCGATGACGCCGTTCTAGAGGCCTTGGCCGTGACCCAGCGGGGCTGCGACGAACTGCTCCCCCAGAGCGAATGGATTCAGAAGTTGGCCCGCTCACGCGCCACCGGGGTGCCGCTGAGGATCAAGTTGGGGCTGGATCCGACCGCCCCCGACATCCACGTGGGGCACACCGTGGTGCTCAACAAGATGCGTCAGCTGCAGGACCTGGGGCACACGGTCATCTTCCTGATCGGTGACTTCACGTCCATGATCGGAGATCCGTCGGGTCGCAACAGCACCCGACCGCCGCTCACCCGCGAGCAAATCGAGGCCAATGCCCAGACCTACTACAAGCAAGCCAGCTTGGTCCTGGACCCTGCGCGCACCGAGATTCGATACAACAGCGAGTGGAGCGACCCGCTGGGGGCTCGCGGCATGATTCAACTGGCCTCTCGCTACACGGTGGCCCGCATGCTGGAGCGGGACGACTTTGACAAGCGTTTCAAATCGAATCAACCCATCTCCGTGCATGAGTTCCTCTATCCGCTCATGCAGGGCTACGACTCGGTGGCTTTGAAGTCCGACCTCGAACTCGGCGGCACAGACCAAAAGTTCAACCTCTTGGTGGGTCGTGCCTTGCAGTCCGAGTACGGCCAGGAGCCGCAGTGCATTCTCACCATGCCCTTGCTCGAAGGCCTCGACGGTGTCGAGAAGATGAGCAAAAGCAAGAACAATTACATCGGTATCACTGAGCCGGCCAACACCATGTACGCCAAGATCATGTCCATCAGCGATGGACTCATGTGGAAGTACTACACGTTGTTGAGCTTCCGCTCCGAAGCCGAGATCGCAGCGCTGCGTCGCGAAGTGGAAGCAGGACGCAACCCGCGTGACGCCAAGGACATGCTGGCCAAGGAAATCACGGCGCGGTTCCACAGTGCCGCGGCTGCGCAAGCCGCAGAAGCGGATTTCAAAAACCGCGCCGCTGGTGGCGTGCCCGATGTGATTCCTGAGCTGACCTTGTCAGGAGCGCCCATGGGCATTGGTGCTTTGCTCAAGGCCGCGCAACTGGCGCCTTCCACCACCGAGGCCTTGCGCTTGGTGGAGCAAGCGGGGGTGCGGGTGGACGGGCAGGTGGTGAGTGACCGTGGGCTCAAATTGCCCGCGGGGACTTATGTGGTTCAGGTGGGCAAGCGCAAATTTGCCCGGGTGACCTTGGGCTGATCACCCCCATGACCTCGCTGTCGGTCAGCGCCTATTTGAAATTGTCGATCGGGGTGGCCGTGGCCACCATCGTCTTGAAGACAGGCGCTTGGTGGCTCACCGATTCTGTCAGCCTGCTGTCCGACGCCATTGAGTCTTTGGTCAATTTGGCCGGGGCCATGTTTGCGTTGACGATGGTGACGCTTGCGGCCCAACCGGCCGATGAAGACCACCCTTATGGCCACCACAAGGCAGAGTATTTCTCCAGTGGCTTTGAGGGCGTCATGATTTTTGCGGCGGCGGTGGCCATCTTGTGGGCGGCCGGCCACCGACTGCTCAATCCGCAGCCGATCGAAGCGCCTGGATGGGGTCTGGCTTTGTCCATCTTTAGCTCGGCCCTCAACGGGGTCTTGGCCTGGGGCATGTTGCGCAAAGCGCGCGAGCATCGATCCATGGCGCTTGAAGCCGACGCGCGCCACCTGATCACCGATGTGTGGACCTCGGTGGGCGTGGTGGTGGGCTTGGTGGCCGTGATGCTCACCGGCTGGCTCTGGTTGGACCCGCTGGTCGCCATTGCCGTGGCCTTGAACATCTTGCGAGAAGGTGCGCTGCTGGCTTGGGGTGCGGTGGACGGCTTGATGGACCGCGCCTTGGAGCCCGAGGTGCGCGCCGAAATTGACAAAGTGTTGGAGGATTTTCGCCACCAAGCGATACGGTTTGACCATGTGGTCACGCGCCGCGCTGGGCAGCGGCGGTTTGTGGACTTCCACATGCACATGCCCGCTGGCTGGACCTTGGGCCGTGCGGCCGCTGTTCGGACCTCCGTGGAGCAGGCATTGATGAGTGCGGTGCCGGGACTGCGGGCGACCATCCAGTTGCTGCCCTTGGACGTGGAGGCCC
>RFSP01000263.1 GCA_009923895.1 Betaproteobacteria bacterium
GAAGTGCTGCAGTTGATGAACATGCACGACCCCGACCTGGCGGTGGAAGACTATTTGCGCGTCATCCGCTTCAAAACGGCCAAGTTGTTTGAGGCCAGCGCCCGTTTGGGCGCCATCTTGGGGGGTGCCGACGCGGCCGTGGAAGAAGCCTGCGCCGACTACGGCCGCTCGCTGGGCACGTGTTTTCAGCTGGTGGATGACCTGCTGGACTACGAAGGCAAAAGCGATGAGCTGGGCAAAAACGTGGGCGATGACCTGCGAGAAGGCAAGGCCACCTTGCCCCTGCTGATTGCCATGGCCCGCGGCACGCCCGAACAACGCTCGGTGGTGCGACAAGCCATTGAGCTGGGTGAAGTGGACAAGCTGGCCCAGATTGTGGACATCGTGCGCAGCTCAGGCGCCATTGAAGCCACCCGCGAGGCCGCCATGGCCCAAGCCGAACAAGCCCGCGCCTGCCTGGCGCTGCTGCCCGACACCCCCGCGCGCCAGGCGCTGGCGGAGTTGAGCATTCAGTCGGTGAGACGGTCGTCCTGATCGGGGGTTTTGGCGGGCGCTTTGGTTTTACTTCCCGTACAGATAGTTAGGCAGCCACAAGGTCAAACCGGGCCACACGTACATCAGCACCATGCACAAAATCACGATCAGCATGTACGGCATCATCCCGGCAAAGATCTGGTTGATGGTCACATGCGGCGGTGACACGCCCTTGAGGTAGAAGGCCGACATCGCCACCGGCGGACTCAAGAAGGCGGCCTGCAAGTTCACAAACACCAGGGTGCCCCACAACATCGGGTCAATCTGAAAGTGCGCCAGCAGGGGCAAGAAAATGGGCACGAAGATCACGATGATCTCGGTCCACTCCAGGGGCCAACCCAAGACAAAGATGATGGCCTGGGACAGCAGCAAGAACTGCACAGGGGTCAAGTTGAGTCCCATGACCCACTCTTCCACCAAGCGCTGTCCACCCAATATGGCAAACACGGCAGAGAACAAGGCCGAGCCCACAAACAACCAGCACACCATGGACGTGGTCTTGGCGGTCAAGAAGACGGCTTCTTTGATGCGCTCAAAGGTCAGCGTCCGCGCTTGAAAGGCCATCAAGAAAGCCCCAAACGCGCCCACCGCCGCAGACTCTGTGGCCGTGGTGATGCCAAACAAAATCACGCCCAGCACCACGAGGGTCAGCAAGGCCAATGGCATCACCGAAGAGGTGAGCATGCGCAAGATTTCAAACTGCTCGCCGTCAAAGTTCCAGTAGTACCAGGCCAACAGCGCGGCCACCGCGGCCAGGGTGATCCAAAAGCCCGTGTAAAAACCTTCGGGCACCGGCTCGGTCTTGGGCACGTCTGTGGCTTCGCCCGCGCTCATCTCTTGCAGCGGTTCGTCTTTTTCAGCCGTCGACGCCACCTTGGCCGTGCTCTCTGCGCCCGGTGGCTCGGCCAGCCCGCCCGAGGTCTTCTCAGCCCCAGGGGGTTCTTGAACCCCGTTGCTCACCTTTTGGGCCCCTGGAGGCTCTTGCACCCCATTGCTGACGCTTTGGGCTCCCGGCGGCTCTTGCACACCATTGCTAACGCTTTGAGCGCCTGGGGGCTCTTGCACTCCCGAACTCACGTTGCCAGCCGACACACTGGCTGATGCAGACGCGCCCGGCTCAGCAACCGCCGCAGAAGCGGTGGCGGTGGCCACGGGTGCGGGCGCATTGTTGTCTTGCTGGCTGTAGATGACCACATACCACCACGCGGCACCCAGCAGGGCCGCCGACAGCAACAACGGCACCAGGGCCGTGATCACCGAGCGCAGCAAGTGCAGCCAAGTGACGCGAACGCCCTCCACAGAGGCTTGCATGGCACGCGACGGAGACACCAGCGAAGTCACCAACGCCAAGAAAATGCGCGGCGAGTAACTGCGGGCCATGTGCTCCAACCAAGGCGGCACCGGTGCACGCAATTGCTCAGGTGGCAACTTCGGCGCCACCTTGGGGTTGATCAAGACCCAACCCACCACATACAGAAGATACAAAAAGGCCAAGAAGAACCCAGGGAACATGGCCGCTGCGTAGAGCTTGACCACCGACTGTCCAGCCACGGCGGCGTACACAATGATCATCACCGACGGCGGAATCAAAATCCCCAACGTGCCCCCAGCCGTAATCACGCCCGAGGCCAAACGCACGTCGTAGCCGGCGTTGAGCATGGGGCGCATGGCGATCACGCCCATCAGGACCACCACCGCGCCCACCAGCCCCGAGGCAATGCCCCAGAAGGTGCAAATCACCAGCGTGGTCACCGCCAGCGAACCCGGCATGCGCCGGAAGGCCAGCTGCACGCTGTGGAACATCTTGTCCACCAACGCGCCGCGTTCCATGATGTAGCCCATCAATACGAACAGCGGGATCGACAGCAGGGTGTCGTTGGTCATCGCACCAAATGTGCGCTGCACCATCAGGTTGAAGATCTTGTTGTCAAACCAGGGTTGGGCGGGGTCATAAAAGGCCGTAAAGCCAAACACCATCCCCAAGCCCATCAAGGTGAAGGCCGTTGGGAACCCCATCATGATGACCACCACGATGAGGCCCAACATGGTCATGCCCAGTGCGGCGTCGCTCATGATGCGGCTCCTTGCGAGCGGTGCCGTGCGGCCTCGTCAATGTCCTTGGCGTGCGCGATGACCGCTTTTCGAGCCTCTTCGTCCACGTAGGTGCTGCTGGCCAGCTGCTGCTCCACCACGTCAATTTCTTCTGCGTCCTTGAGTCGTTCGGGCCATTGGCCGGTCTTCAGGCAAATGACACACCGCATCATCTCGGCCACGCCTTGCATCATCACAATCGCTCCGGCAATGGGGATGATGGACTTGAACGGATACAGCGGCAGCGGATCGGCGTTGAACGTTTGCTCGTGGATCTGCCAGGAATCGGCCGCGTAAGTCCAACCGGCCCAGGTGAGCGCAATCACCCCGGGGGTAAAGAACAGCAGGTACAGCGCCAGGTCCAGCGCCGCCTGCG
>RFSP01000264.1 GCA_009923895.1 Betaproteobacteria bacterium
GGCGCCCCACTGCGCCACACCACTTTGAAGCAGCAGATCGCAAAGGTCCTCCCCACGAGGCATGGGCTGGACGGTTTGAACGGCTGCGGCCAGTGCTTGCAGAGGGACGCACACATGGCCTTCCAAGTGCGCCTGCATGACAAGTCTCGCCGCAGTGCAGGCCACCTGCTGGAGGGCTTCAAGCGCATATTGCGCGCCTTGCGTGCGACCTGCGCTCATCTGCAGTTGTACCCAGCGAGCCACCTGCTGGGCGACACCGTCCAACAGCCCTGCCACGGCTCTGTCCTGGAGGTCTGTTGCGCGACTCATGATGACGCCCTTACATCCCGGCCTGGTACGCCTCGAGCGTCTTTAGCACCTTGAAACAGCGCGGACAGTTCATGGAGCACCTGCGGTGAGGGCCGATGAAAATAACAGCCCGATGGCCGCCCTTGGGCGTCTGTCCAATCGGACCGCACCCCGCGCACGAAAAGGTAAATCACCCCTCCCCAGTGAAGGTGAGGGTCGTATCCTCGCCACCGAGCGCTGAGCCAGCGGTGCACGGCCAGGCTGTAGAGCAGCGCTTGCAAGTGGTAGCCCTCGCGCTGCATCACTTGTGACAGGGCCGTGGGGGCGTAATGCTCGGCGCTGGGTCCCAGGTGATTGGACTTCCAATCCAACACAAAGAAGCGTCCGTCATGCTCAAACACCAAATCGATGTAGCCCTTGAGGTAGCCCTCCAGGGCAGGGAAATCCAATGCCAGCTCACCCATGCCTGCGGCGGTCATCAAAGGCCGCAGTGCCGCAGACTCCAACCGAGGGCAAGGCAAGTGGAACTCCATCTCCACCTTGCGACGCCGGGGATCCAGTCGGGCCAATTGCAGGGGCTGGCTCGTGCCCACGAGCAGCGGGGTGTTCAAGACCTGGCGCAACATGTCGCGTGCTTGGGTCTTGAGGCGCTCAACGGAGGCTCCAGGCTGCGGCAGGCTGGCCACCATGCGATCCAATGCCGGCTCCCATGTGGACTCTTGCGCAAAGTCAATCGACTCCAGCAGGGTGTGCAGCGCTTCGCCCGCCTGGGCCCCGCGAGGGAAATTCAGAAAGTCATCCGGCGGGAGGGCGTCGGTGTCCACCTTGGTGCGACCATCATGGTCCAACGCCGCGCCTTCATGAACGACGCCATGCACCAAACTGCTGAAACTGCCCAGTCGCCAAGGGCGCGGACGGTTCTTGGGTGCTGTGCGTGCGACAAAGGTCTTGGGCGAGGTGCAATGCCATGCCACGGGTGTGGCTTGTTTCTCAGAAAGGCCCAGCGGCACGCTCTCCATGTGAGTGGCATGGGCTTGCAGCCAGTGTTGCCAGGCTTGATCGACGGCTTGCAAAGGCGCGCCATGTTCTAACCAGCTTTGAGGCGAGTGGCCCCCACCTGCAACCAGCCAATGGAGCAGCGACCGTTGACTTTCCTTGGGGCTTCCCGCCGACAAATACCCACCGGTGACCACCACGCACCGGTGAATCGCGCGGGTCAGCGCCACATACATCAAGCGAAGCGATTCGGCGGCTTCCTCGAGTTTGATCTGGGCTTTGATGGAGGCAGGGTCAAAGTCAGGGTCGCCTTCGAGGCGGAAATCGATGACACCGACACCGTTGGGGTCGTGGTATCGCAGCCCATCCAAAGCGATCCCTGGTGGGCGGGTGGGGCCCTTCCAAAGAAAGGGACAAAACACTATCGGGTACTCCAACCCTTTGGATTTGTGGATGGTGACGATTTGCACCAGGTTGCGGTCAGACTCCAACCGAAGTTGGGATTCTTCGGTGGGTTCCTCTCCTTCCAAGGCTCGCTGACGTTGAGTCTTGAGCCAGACCAGCAAGGCGTCTGGCGAGGCGTGGTCGTGAGTGGCCTCGTGGGCCAGCTCGATCAGGTGCAAGAGATTGGTGAGTCGTCGATCACCGTTGTCCAAAGAAAGCAGCCGGGCAGGCACGGCTTCGGTCTCCATCCAGCGGCGGCACATGAACGCCACCCCTCGATCACGCCAGTCGTCGCGCAGGTCTTGAAACTTCGACATCCAAAGGGCCAGGTCGGGGTCCTGAGAGTCCAGTGCCGATATGGCTTGCGCATCCAGGCCCCAAAACACCGTGGACAAGGCGGTCTTGAGCCGGGCCTCGCGAGACGGCTCCAGCACCGCGCTCCAAAACGCCTCGAGGGCTTGGGCCTCGATCGATGCAAAGATGCTGGCACGTGCAAGTTCCACGCTGGACACACCGACTTGAGACAACGCCTCGCGAATGCGACTGCCTTCGCGATGACTGCGTACCAGCACGGCCACGTCATGTCCTTGCAGACCTCGATCCCCCAAGGTCACGCGGCCCTCTTGGCCACCTTGCAGCAAACGGGCGATTTCTTGAGCCGTGGCGTGGGCCGCCACGGCCTCGGCCTGCGCTTTGTTCAGAGGCTCACCCGTTTGGGGATCTGGAGGGAGCTGCCACCATTGCAAGGGACGTGCAGGACCGTCGGGGTCCACCAAGGCGGGGCGCTCACGCGAGCCTGCAGACACCGCCACATAGTCCAAGCCCTCCATCATGAAGGCTTGGGGATGGGTCTGAAACAGCGCGTTGAGTGCGCCGATGAGCGCGGGCGTGGAGCGCTGGTTGTGGACCAATGCGTGCCGTTCGACACTGTATTGGCGGGCCTGCATGTAGGTGTGCAGGTCGGCATTGCGAAAGCTGTAAATCGCTTGCTTGGGGTCTCCCACCAAAAACACGGGCATGGCCATTCGGCCATAGAGCTTTTCAAAAATCGACCATTGCAACGGGTCGGTGTCTTGAAATTCGTCGATCAACGCGGCGGGAAAACGATGCCGCAGCGACTGAACGAGACCCTCTGCCTGGGCGTTGGCGCCCAAGCGCTCATGCAAGTTGGACAACAAGTCATCAAATGCGGCCACGTGGCTGGCATGCTTCAGCGCCCGAAGTGCGGGCAGGCTTTGGGCCAGAAAGTCTTTCAAAAACTTCAGGCGCAAAA